>SLQX01000091.1 GCA_007131245.1 Bacteroidales bacterium | reverse complement strand
GAGAGTATGTCGTCGCCAACTTTTATAATCCCGATCTCTTCTGAGGTCGGGATTTTTTTGTTTACAGGCATTGGTGTTATGTCGTCCCGCAATATTGCGGGATCTCTTCGTGTAGCATTTTCACTTCGCCTAAGGGCTCGTGAAAACACACACTCAGGTGACCCCGAAAAATTCACTTTGGGTTTTTGTTTTTCGACTGGAATTTCTATTTTGGTTTTTTGGAGGTATTGAAGTTTAGCGGAATCGGGATCTCTTCGTTGTAGTATTTTTACTGCGGCAGTAGCCTTGTAAAAATACACACTCAGAAGATCGCCAACTTTTATACCAGCCTCTATCCTAACGGGTAGAGGCTTTTTTTATGCCTTAAACCTGATGAGTTTATGTCGTCCCGCAATGCTGCGGGATCTCTTCGTGTAGTCCTTTCACCAGGAGCAGTGCTAGGGTGAAAGGACTACATTCAGGAGTTGGTGTATCTGCTTTACATTCCTTCCTTAATGATGGATTTGGGGCTTACATTTAAATTGCTTAACTGCTCTTCCAGTACCTCCATCATAGGTTCGGGACCACAGAGATAGAACTTTTGGTCAAAATTCTTGATGTTATCTTTCAAAAACTGTTCATTGATAAGTCCATGGGCATGGTCATCCACTTTTTCTTCTGCTAAAATATTGATAAAGTTCTCTCCAAGCATATCTTTAAATTCCTGGGCCAGAATGATGTCTTTTTTAGTTTTGTTGGCAAAAATGAGTTTGTTTCCACCCAGTTGATTTTTTTGCTGCAAATCTCTGAAAATACTGATAAAGGGTGTAACACCTGCACCCCCGGCAATGAAAACGCCTTCTCCCTGGTATTGTATGGTGCCAAATACATCATGTAAAACTAACTCATCACCTTTTTTAAGTTGTGAGAGTTCGTTGGTGACACCTTTGTGTGACGGGTAAATTTTGATAACAAATTCAAGATCCTTCTCATGGGGGAGGTTTGAAAATGTGAATGGCCGCCCCTCCTCTTTCCATTCTTTTTTGTTGATGGAGACTTCTGTGGCTTGTCCCGGCACAAATGTATATCCGGCGGGTTTTTCCGTTACAATTTGCAATACATCATGGTTGATGTGTTTTATTTCTTTGATTTCCACAACATGTTTTTCCATAGCAATTGTTCTTTTGTTGACTCAATTAAATGCTTTTTAAAAATCTGGATTGGGTATTTATTATGTTCCTGGTAATGCAACATGAAACTCACCCTTCAAATTGACATTTTCATATAAAGCTAAAAGGTGATTTGCTTTTATATCAAATTCAATCCGACGGTTGCTGAAAGAGACAAAGTGGAAGGTTTATTAAAAGATGCCTCAGTTAGGAATTGGCAAACCCAATGTTTAATCCTTTTTGGGGACTTTGGGATGGATGTCAGAAACTTCGGTTTTTCCTTTTTTAAACGCTTTGGTGAGGTTGTCCAACGATTTTTGGTACTCATCCTTGAGGGCCACTGAATATTCTTTACCTTTCTCTGCAATCTTCTTGCGTGTGTTCACACCTTTATCCGGCGCAAATAAAATCCCTGTCAAAGCACCAATGCTTGATGCAGCCAATATGCCCCATAATTTTGTTCCTTTCTTCATAGTGATAATGTTTTTAAGTTTAATTAGTTATAAGTGATAAAGACGTTTAATTATGTTTACATAAACCAAACAAACTTGTTAGTAGTGATGTTCAGTTTTGAATGCACTATAAATTCTGCTTGCCCTTAATTCTTTTGTGAATGCTGAAGGGATAAACTTATTGATTAATCCTGGTATTACAGGCCATTCTTTATGTTAAGAAAACTTCAAAGATTTGGTTTATTAAAAAAGAGACTGCCCCATAAAGGTACAGTCTCTTTGTCAAACAAAAACAACAATAAAGAAAAAGTTATTTTGCTTTTTCAGGGCCCACAATTTCTTGAAAAATGGCGTAGGTGTCGATCTCAGGTTCTTTCACCTCTTTTTCAGGCTTTATGTACGGCCTTATGTCTAGATTTTGGTGATTTTGTTCTTGAGCTTTCACCTGCTGAAAGACCATACGAATATCAAAACTGAATTCGTCTTTTTCGATTGTTTCAGGTGCAGAGTAGAAATCAATTTGTTCCCCATTTTGGATGAAAAGGGTGATTTTTACACCGGGGTTTTCGCCTAAAGCCATACTTGTTGCCAAAAAGTATGCAAGGATGCCGATAATGATAAGTCTTGTTTTCATGGGTTTGATATTTTTAAATGGTTGTTTATCTTGTTTGTAATCTTAGGACGGCTTCGTATAGAAAATTGTTACAGTATCAAACAAACAAAATTTTTTTTTTAGGGCTGGATATTTATTCCACGAAAATGATATGTTTGCTATATTTGGACTCCGCGAAAAGCCGCGAGGTATTTTAACTTATCATACGCAGGGTTGCCGGTTCATAGTATCCAGTCATTTAGCTGCAAGCTGTACCGTTATGGCAAGAGCTCCCAGAGCAGTTTGGGGTATTTGCATGATTATGCACGTTATAAAAAAAATAATTTGATAGAGCGATTTCTGAAAAACATTCAACAAAGCGAACTTATTACTCCTGGTCAGCACATCATACTTGCGGTAAGCGGAGGCATGGATTCTGTTGCCATGGCTCATTTATTTTATCATTCCGGATATCCATTTGCCATTGCCCACTGTAATTTTAAGTTACGGGGGAGTGATTCCGATGCCGATGCCCTGTTTGTGGAGCAACTGGCTGTAAAAATGAATGTTCCGTTTTTTAGTAAATCCTTTGACACTAGAAGTTATGGGGAGTCCCGGAACATAAGCATTCAGATGGCGGCACGTGAACTACGCTATCAATGGTTTGGAGAGTTGAGAAAATTAAAGGGTTATGACTATGTGGCAACAGCTCACCATAAAGATGATCAGGCGGAAACGGTTTTGATAAATATTGCCAGGGGTACGGGAATGCGCGGTCTAAAAGGGATACCCGTAAAAGAAAATGGACTGATAAGACCCTTGTTGGGTTTTCACCGAAATGAAATTGAGGCATTTGTTGATGAGCAAAAGATTGCTTATCGCGAAGATCTATCCAATAAAGAAGAAAAGTATACCCGCAACAAAATACGTCACCAGGTAATACCGGTTTTTAAAGAAATCAATTCCGCTTTTACAGACCATGTTGAAGAGCTTTCGCGTATTGCCTCCGGCACCCAAAAGCTTTTCAGTATGCTGGTTCAGCAAACTTTTGATCCGTATATTGTGAGAGAAAAGGATTCGGTTAAAATCCCTTTGGATGTTTTGTCAGGCTACCCTTCGCCTGATGTGTTGTTGTTCGAACTTTTGCGTGAATTTGGATTTCAGCCTTCGGTCATTGCTGATATTGCTGAAGCACTGGAAGGTCAACCGGGAAAGATTTTCTATTCATCCAGCCACAGTTGCTTAAAGGACAGAAACTATCTGGTCGTTGCTCCCCGCAAAAAACCTGAAAGCAATGAATATGCAGTCAGTAACAGTCAGGATGAAGTTGTTCTTCCCGGTGCCAGGTTTATTTTCAAATCCCATCCGGCAATCCCTTTGTCCCAAATACCTTCAAATCCCGATAGTGCTTTTGTTGATAGTGATAAAATACGGTTTCCCCTTCGAATCCGGCATCCCCGGGATGGGGACTTTTTTACTCCCTTAGGGATGTCAGGAAAAAAGAAGCTTAGCGACTTCTTTATTGATGAAAAAGTTCTTCGTACAGATAAGGCATCAAAATGGATTGTGCTGTCCGGTGAAAAAATTGTTTGGGTTGTGGGGATGCGTATTGATGAACGGTTTAGAGTAACATCCACCACGAAGAATGTACTGGAAATAAAATTTTTACGTTAAATCCGCAGATTGTTTTAAATTTGCAAAGATTACATGTATATTAATATTTAAATATTTTAAGATCTGGTAGGTTAAACTATCAGTGTTGTTGAACGTTATACTTGAGTAAAAAAAGCAAATAATACTATGATTCGATTCATGACAAAATGGTTAACCGTATTACTCCTGGTTTTTATAGCAGGATTATTTTCACTTCAGGCACAAATTCTTGAACCGGTTACCTGGAGTTTTTCCCACGAAAAAACAGAAGAAAACGTATACGAATTAAAATTCACGGCACATGTCGATGATGGATGGTCGATTTACGGCCTTGACATACCGGCTGGAGGGCCCATTGCCACTAGTTTTGAGTTTAACGATGCTGAAGGATTTGAGTTGCTTGGTGATATTCAGGCACCTGAGGCTGAGGTTAAGTTTGATCCCAACTTTGATATGGAGCTGGCCATGTACAGTCAGCGTGAAGTAACCTTTACACAAGTTGTAGAAGTACTGGCGGATGCACCTGTGAATGTTACCGGTGAATTGGTTTTTATGTGCTGCGACGACACTTCATGCTTGCCACCCGATTATATAGATTTTGATTTTCGGTTACCTGCCAGAGAAGGTGCCCCTGTGGCTGAGGCCGTAGAGGAAGTAACAGCAGAAGAACCGGCGCTTGCTGCCACGGAAGATATTACCGTATCTGAACCAGAAGTGGTAGAAGAGAGTGAAGCAGAACCTACAACCTATGAAGTAGATGATGCAAAGGATGCATCCAGATCAACCTGGGGGATGTTTATTACCGGGGTGCTGGGAGGGTTGCTTGCATTGCTTACACCCTGCGTATTTCCTATGATACCTTTAACGGTCAGTTTTTTTCTCCGTAATTCAGAAAACAGGGCCAGGGCCATCAGAGATGCATTTTTTTACGGGTTTACCATTATTTTTAGCTATGTAGTACTAGGACTGGCACTATCTGTCATTTTTGGTCCTGATACTTTGAATGCGTTGGCAACCAGCCCGGGCTTCAATGTTTTCTTTTTTGCACTGCTGGTGTTTTTTGCCGCCTCTTTTTTTGGTGCTTTTGAACTCACCATGCCGGCAAGCTGGTCCAATAAGCTGGATGCCAAAGCGGATAAAACAGGTGGTTTGATGGGGGTTGTTTTAATGGGTCTCACCTTTGTCCTGGTCTCATTCTCCTGCACAGGTCCTATTGTGGGCACATTGCTTGTGGATGCTGCCACCGGGGGTAATGTGTTTGGACCGGCCATTGGTATGTTCGGCTTCAGCCTTGCTCTTGCTATACCCTTCAGCTTGTTTGCGATATTCCCAACAGCATTGAAGTCATTGCCCAAATCCGGAGGCTGGATGAATGCAGTGAAGGTAGTGCTGGGATTCATCGTTTTGGCTTTTGCCCTCAAATTCCTGGGAACAGCAGATGCCGTTGCCCAGTGGGGTATATTAGACAGAGAAATATTTATCGTTTTGTGGATTGCCATCTTCCTGCTTATGGGGTTATACCTGATTGGAAAAATCAAGTTTGCCCATGACAGCGATCTCCAGTATATGAGTGTGCCTCGATTGCTTTTGGCCATCGCCACGTTTGCTTTTGTGTTCTACCTTATTCCCGGCCTTTGGGGTGCACCCTTGCGGGCTGTGAGCTCATTTCTGCCCTCATCTACCACACAAGACTTTGACCTGAGCCGAGGGGTGGCCACCTCAGCAGCTGCCGCTGATATCAATGATATTTATGTGGGAGAAAGTGTTCAGGAAGGGCCCCATGGCTTGATGGCTTTTACTGAATATGAGGAAGGAATGGCCGCTGCCCGTCAGGCAGGAAAACCCGTATTCCTTGATTTTACAGGACTGGGGTGTGCCAATTGCCGTAAAATGGAAGCTAATGTATGGTCTGACCCACAGGCTTTGGATAGACTGGCCAATGACTTTGTGAAAATATCACTTTTTGTGGATGACAGATCGCGACTCTCTGAAGAAGAACAATTTGTTTCTAATGCCATGGGCAGAGAGCGCAATATACGGACCATTGGACAGAAGTGGAGCGTTTTCCAGGCTGAAAGGTTTGGGGTGAATACCCAACCCTATTATGTGATTCTTAACCATGATGAGGAGATGCTGGCCCCTCCTCATGGATATGATACAAGCATCTCTAACTTTATTGAGTTTTTGGATGAGGGGAAAAATAATTTTCAGGATTAAGTGTGAGATACAGTGATACATACAAAACCCGGCATTTGCCGGGTTTTGTATGTATATTGTACCGTGAAAAAATAATATCAGTCATCCCACCTATCTTCAAATGCTTCGATAATATCATCCAACCTGTCTTCAATTTTTTCGGCCAGTTCTTCGTTGCCATCTGGGTCATCTTCATAAATTTCGATGATGCCGTTTCCATTACCATCCTGCGCATTGGAAATGTCTATACCACCCTGAGCCGGGTCGAAGAGTGCCTGTACATCAAAGGAAACCATGATGATTGCACTTTCCACTTCTGACAGGTCAACGGGTTCTTCAAACTCAATCTCCATTTCAAATTCTTCGTCAGTGAAGAAAATAAAGGGCGTGCCATTGATGGTCCCTTCAATAAGTACGGTTTTCTTATACAATGCTGAAATGGGGTTCTCATTTTTATCAAACTCAAACTCTATTTCAGAGTATCCGGTTTCAGGCAGGTTCAGACCATTTATCAGGGTTACCACCTGACCCTGTCCATCTTTTACCAGGTCCAGTTCAAAAGGCCCTCTGAGTGTGATTTCTGAATAGGTCAGCCCGTTATTATTGTTGTCGTCGTCAAATTCAAATTCAATTTCTCCGATATTGATGGTGAAGGTTTCAATCGCTATGCCATTCAGAGCAGAACTTTTGGTTTGTGTATTGGGATTATAAACCCCTTTAAATTTTAGGGCTGTGTTGCCATCCTTCAATCCATCCTCCTTTTCACAAGAAGACAAGACAAATACTATGGAGAACAGGAAAAATAAAGGGAAGATTTTCTTTAAAGTTTTCATGATAGTTAAAATTTGGGATTAAACATTGTATTTATAAATGCCTTGTTTCAGGCAGGCATCTGTTATATTGACGCAGAGATGTCGTCAGAGGTTGGAATTTTGCGTAAATATTTCTAAATCGATTTCAGAACAAGTCAATGTCTTGCTTATCAATCTTCTTAAATCATCTTTCTTAACCGGCTTGGGAAGGTACTCATCCATGCCCATTGCCAGGTATTTCTCACAGTCGCCTTCAAAAGCACAGGCGCTTAATCCAACTATAGGCGGCAGAACATCATATTTTTCTTTTAATTTTTGCGTTGCTGTTAATCCGTCCATAACGGGCATCTGTATGTCCATAAGTATAAGGTCGAATTTGCCGGGTTGGAACAGCTCCACAGCCAGTTTCCCATTGCCTGCAATGGTTACGGTATGTCCCAGGGAAGTAAGCATAAGATGTATTACTTTTTGATGGACTATCATATCTTCGACACAAAGTATGTGTAGTTTTTTTTCTGAAGAAGCGTCAATGATATTTTTTTTGCTGTCATCTGTCCGAAACCCTTCAGGTGTGGGTCGGAGAATGATTTCAGGGTATTGCTTTTGCAAGACTAACTCCTCTGGTATCATAATTACTGTTTTATGAGTTTTGCTTTGATAAATTTTAAAAGCACTAATGCCTGCTAAGGCAATTTTTTTGTCCGCTTTATGGCAGGCATCTTCTATATTGACGCAGATAAATACCAAAGGGTTGGAACAATAAGAAATTATTTAGAAGAGATTGAATTGCAAACAGAGAAGAGCACAAAAAAAGGGCTGCAGCAGCAACCCTTTTTCCCTAGCAACCGACATCTGGTTTGTGGTTTGTAATGATGATCTTATTTTGAAAAATACCAGCGTTCAACGGATTTTCCTCCCGTATAGGTGTCAGTAATGCTGAAAATAAAATGGGAAGTGGAAAAAGATTCTATATCAAAAGCAGTGGTTGTCTGTCCCTGGGTCAATATCAGCGCCTCGTCTGTATTTGTATAAGTAAACTCGCTACCCATAAAATTGCCTCCAATATCTTCTCCTGTTCCGTCTTCCCTGAATACAATTTTACCTTGATCAGTACTTTCACTCTCACTTGTCAAGGTACCGTCTTCAAAATCCTGCTGAACGTATCTATCGACATTCCATGTGCCTATGATCCATTCTCCAATTTTTGCTTCATCATCTTTTTCACAGCCTGAGAAAATTGTCAGTGCTGTAATGAATACTATTGCGAATAATGATGTTATTTTTTTCATGCTTTTTTCTTTTAATGAATGTAATTTAATTATTATTTTTCTTCTTAAGTATTCCTTATTTAACCAGATTTTGCCTTTTTTATTGCTGTAAAGCTTTTCAAATTAAGTTAATTCAATTGATTGCCAGACAGGCACATATAGGTCTATTTCTAACCAAAATAAAAAATGGCTACTCTTAATGTGTTCTAAAAAAGGAAAGCCTTCAATACAATGTAAATAGCAGCACTCCTGCCGAAAAAATCGTGTAGGGAGAAATTTTTTAAATTTCTCCCTACACGGATATTTATTAAAGGAGAGGTATCTTAATTGTCGTACTGGTCTTCAAAGGCTTCAATAATGTCTTCCAGTTTGTCCCAGAGCTGGTCTGCAAGGTCTTCATTACCATCGGGATCTTCAGGGTAAATCTCAATGATGCCATTATCATTGCCATCCGTTGCACTGGAGATATCGATTCCTCCTGCTGCTGGGTTAAAAAGGTTCATAACATCAAATGATACAGTGATTATTGCCATTTCGGCTTCTTCCAGAAAAACACCCTTTTCGAATTCTATATCCACTTCAATCTCTTCATCGGTCCAGAAAACAAAAGGAGTTTCGCCTATAGTGCCTTCTACCAGGATTGATTTTCCTAACATCTCTGATATGGGGTTTTCACTTTCTCTGAATTTAAATTCTATCTCATCGTAAGCTGCCTGAGGGAGTTCTACATTTTGTACAATGGTAGTTGACAAGGGATCTCCGTTTTTCATTAAATCTACTTCAAACGGACCTTCGAGATCAATGTCAGAGGCAATGCTGTCTGTCTCAAACATGGGATCGTTGTCGTCAAATTCCAGTTCAATTTCACCGATGTTAATGACAAAGCGTTCAATAACGATATTGTCAGCCGGTGTGCTTTTTAGAGTGCTTTGGGTAGCCTCGAACTTTAAAGAAAGTCCGCCCTTCATTTCATCCTTATCACAGGATATAAAGATGAAAGCCAATACCATGCTTAGGATGGCGATGCGGGTAATTGTTGCTGATTTTTTCATAATAGTTGGTTTTAAAGTGTTATAAATAAATGGTGTGTTCTTTTTTGTGCTAGGAAATAAATCCGCTTTATATAAATGACGTGATAAATTGCCGTGGGGTTGGAAGGGGAAATAATTTTTAAAAAAAATGTATAGTTTGATTTTATAAAAATCCAGGTAACAAGACAAGGGTAGTTAAGCGTTAAAAAAATGCAGTCAGCATTTTATTGATTGACCTGGTATTCCTACTTGGACTGGTTTTCTTATATTCTTAGAAATTAATCCTCAATCCAATATTCACTCCAAAACTGCCAAATGGTAACTT
>SLQX01000225.1 GCA_007131245.1 Bacteroidales bacterium | reverse complement strand
TTGAGAATTCAAATGCTTGAATTAATTTATTGAACAATTTATATGTTTAAAGCTTTGTCTAGAATAAATATACAAAAAAATATGATGCTGTCCAGTTTAGTTAACGTATATTTAGACAAAACATCGTTATTTATGCCAGTATCTTCACCTTGACCGAAGACAAAACAGCCACAACAGAGAATCCCAAAACCTAACGCGAGTAAGTAAAAAGCAAAGTTCTAACGGTTCATCCCCTCTCCAAAACAGAAGGGACTGAACCTGTCAGTAAAAGGAAACTGCATGGCATGAAATGACCTGCCGTTGGGAAAGCTGGTTTTTGAACAGGCATAGGACAACAAATAAACAAGAGGGAAAGAAAACAAAGCCTACATTCGTTGAACTTGCCCCGGAGCAGACACAAACGATAATTCCTGAAAACCAAATAAAACAATATGGACTTTGGGTTTAAAAGCAAAGGGGTGCAACTTTGACAAGCAACTTAATGCTATCAAACAAACAGCACATGCTTAATCAGAAATAAAAGAGAGAAACAGGCTTTATTTACATCCTGTTAAGGTAAGATTTAAACTCTTCAGCATCACTGAGTGCTTTAATGTTTTTGGGAAGGTCCTCGCCAATCTGATCAACCTGATAACCTGCAATGAAAATATCCTTTACATCGGCAGCTTTGGAGAGTAATTTAAGGTATGGAGGAATTTGCCTGGGTTCAAAAGCAGCCACAAAATAGGTAATAATATAGTCGGCTTTAAGAACTTTCAGCACCTCTAACACATCATCCAGAGGAACGGATTGCCCCAGGTAAATCACTTTGTGACCAGCCTTTTTAATGATGTACGAATAAAACAACAAGCCCATTTCGTGGAGTTCGTTTTCGGGTAAAAACAACAGGAAAGATTTTGCATCAGGTTTGGGCTTGGACTGCTGACCGTCGATGGCAATGATTAGTTTTTGCCGGATGAGGTTGGTTATAAAATGCTCCTGAGCCGGATTGATAGTGCCAACCTGCCATAATATTCCTACTTTTTCAAGAAATGTATAGATAATATGAGTAACAGTTTTTTCAAATCCCAGCTTTATAATGGCAGAAGCAAGTACTTTCTCAAACTTATCTTCATCCATCTCAATCATGGATACTATCAAGTTGTTGATACTACTCTCATGATCATTGGAAGTGTTTGATATTTCAACAATTTTTTCACACAACTGCTCCTCCCCCATTTTCACTATATCACTTATCTTAAACCCATGTTTATTCAAAGTACTGATATTGAGAAGTTTTTTAAGGTCACGATCATTGTAATACCGAATATTGGTTTTGGTTCTTTCCGGATTTACCACATTATAACGCTTCTCCCAAATACGTATAGTATGAGCTTTAATGCCGGTAATTTTTTCTAGGTCATTTATGGAGTAGCGAATCATCATATTCAGTATTAGGGTACGGGGTAGAAAAAATGCTTTAAAAATGGCAAAGATAATAGCCTATAATCAATCAGGAAACAACATACACCAAAAATGGTTCACTATAAAACGGGTTTCATTAAATAATTCGTTTAAAATTAAAGAAAACATGTTAAACAGAAAGCTTTATCATCATATTCTCCATTTTGTTCAACAGAACCAATACCCATTGTTATATTTTTTGGCGTGTTTAACACCTAATTAACTTCTCTTCTCCAGCCAATTTCCGTAAATAATCAGATTTTTATCATCATACCTAAAGACATTCAATGCATTTTCCCGCAAATTTTTATAAAACATCGCAGTTTTCTGAAATTATGATAGTGGGAGGCAAGAACTACCGCACAAACAATGAAGAATATAAGATCAATAAAAAGGAACAACTGAATAGTCTTACCCTAATCAAAGAAATAAAGTCTGTTATCCTACCATAAGGGATTAATAAGACCTCTCCCACTGGCTATGTTATATACCGATAAAAGCAGGTAGGAGGCCGCAAAATTCACACCTGAAATGACTGAGGCAAACACAAAAAGGGCTCCGGATATTCCCACCCATCTATTAATACCGGTAGCATAGTTTTCGATCTTTACATATTCCCACTGGCTACCAAACATACTGTTCCAACCAGTAACCTCCAAACCAAGAATGACCATATTAACCACCAGGAATAACACAATCATTGAAATCAGGCCACCTGCAGCTCCTCTGATATCCGAGGGGCTTAACTCCATATGCGAAGAGACACAAATAGCCAGGTAAAGGAAAATCCAAAATCTGGAATTACTGAAGTTATCCAAGTTAAACAGACCCTTCAAGGTAGAAAGGGTTGTGTGACCCATAGCTACAACCCCCTCGGTATAATTACCTCTTATACCTTCTACAAGAACCTGGCTATGATTTTCTATGCTGAAAAGAATTTCATCTTTATTGGGGACCAGGTAATACACGGCCACAGAAAGCACAAATGCTCCAAATATGATGGGTCCCACTCCAATGAAAAAATTGCCTACCTGATGATACACATTGTTAGAGTTATAAGCATGGTTTACATAACCCAATGTACCATCGGTAGAGTTTGGCGAGTAAAGCCTCATTTCAAGAATCTTATGACCGAAAAGCAAACAAAATATGGCATGGCCCAGCTCATGAACCGGGGCACCTATCCAGCCGGTAAAAATAATATCAAGCTTTCTCCCGACTGATTTCATATAGGTTATACGCGTCAACCGGGCAAACAAGTACAATGCCAGACCAAATACGAAAAGCAGGCCCAGTAGCCATACCAGCTGACTGAAAGTTGATAAAACAGCCTTTTTCAGGAAGTTCAGAACATCAACAAGTTCTTCCATTTCAATATCAGGTATCTATTCAGGGGGCTAAAATACTTTTTTTATGATACATACAGCTTTTTTAGACACACAATCTTTTGTAGTCTAACCTGCAAAACCTATTTTACAAGAAAAAGTTCTAACCAAACACCGCTAAGAATGAAACTGAACCAACCCTCCAACACCATCACCGGGTGTATTTGATTGTGACAGGAAGTATCTGTCATGAAAGGCATCCGGAAGATACCGGGGAAATTATATATTAAAACAAAAGATTGCAGGCGCTGTCGTCTGCAATCTTTTGTTTTTCAAAGTGGAACGTACTGGAATCGAACCAGTGACCTCATGCCTGTCAAGCATGCGCTCTAAACCAACTGAGCTAACGTTCCTTTTATTGTTTTTTTATAAAATCAATGCCCCGGCAACCTTCCCGCATTAAGCGGGACGCTCTAAACAAAGTGAGCGAACGTTCCGGTTTTTTCCATTTCGGAATTTTCTTTCCATGCTCCGGTTTAGGTAAATTAGGGATGAAAACACCGACACCCTGCAGCTGGATGGCAAAAATACAAATTATTTCATCACAGCAATAAACAAGTGTTAGTTTTTCTTTCCTTTCAGAAGCATGGTAAACCTGCTTATCCCTGGCCATTGCAACTGGCATTACAAGGGAATATTACCATGTTTTTTGGCGGGTAGATTTTCCCGTTTGTTTTCAGTCATTTCAAGAGCCTGTATGAGTTTCAGCCTTGTCTGGCGTGGAAAGATGATTTCATCAATATGACCTGATTCCGCCGCTTTATAAGGTGCACAGAATTTCTCCCTGTATTCATCTGTAGCCCTGGCTTTATCTTCATCATTCAATTTATTTCGGTAAAGAATATTCACAGCTCCTTCGGGTCCCATAACCGCGATTTCGGCTGTAGGGTAAGCATAATTCACATCGGCACCCAGGTGCTTACTGGCCATTACCACATAAGCTCCTCCATAGGACTTCCGGGTAATGACCGTTATTTTGGGTACGGTAGCTTCGGCATAGGCATAAAGCAACTTAGCTCCATGCTTAATGATACCACCCAGTTCCTGGGCAACTCCCGGTAAAAACCCCGGCACATCGCAGAAAGTAACCACAGGAATATTGAATGCATCGCAGAACCTTACAAAGCGGGCAGCTTTCACAGAGGCATCGATGTCAAGCACACCCGCCAGCATGGCAGGTTGATTGCCCACCATTCCCACGGGTTTTCCATTTAGTCGGGTAAAGCCCACAACTATGTTCTGCGCATAGTGGGGTTGTACCTCAAAAAAGTTGTAATCATCCGCAACAGCTGTGATAATCTCTTTGATATCGTAGGGTTTGTTAGGATCGGAGGGGATTAAATCACGTAACTTTTTTTCTTCTCGATGGGGGGAGTCAGTACAAGGCTTTACAGGGGGGTCCTCCATATTGTTTGAGGGCAGGTAACTCATCAGTTCGCGAATCATCATCATGGCTTGTTCATCGTCATCAGCTGTAAAATGAGCCACACCACTTTTAGCGTTGTGTGTCATGGCACCGCCCAGCTCCTCTTTGGTCACATCCTCATGGGTGACAGTTTTGATAACATCAGGACCAGTTACAAACATATAGCTTGTTTTGCGAGTCATTAAGATAAAATCGGTAATCGCGGGTGAATAAACAGCACCCCCGGCACAGGGCCCAAGAATGGCACTTATCTGAGGAATCACACCACTGGATCGAACATTTCTTAAAAAGATATCACCATAGCCTGCCAGGCTTTCCACACCTTCCTGAATACGCGCCCCACCACTATCGTTCAGGCCAATGAGAGGCGCCCCCATCTTTACGGCCAAATCCATAATTTTGATTACTTTGTTGGCATTGGCACGACTCAATGAACCACCAAAGACCGTAAAGTCCTGTGCAAAAACATACACCAGGCGTCCATCAATCTTGCCATAGCCTGTAACAATACCATCACCGGGAATTTTTTCCATTTCAAAATCCTCGTTGCTGTTGGCTACAAACTTGTCTATTTCCACAAAGGTGTCCTGATCCAACAGCTGATCAATCCGTTCACGCGCGGTTTTACGGCCTGAGGCATGTATTTTATCTATTTTTTCCTTTCCGCCACCCATTTCGGCGGCTTTGTGCATTTGGCTTAGTTTCTCGATTTTTTGCTTTGTATCCATAGTGTTCTCTCTTTAATTTTTCACCTTTTATGTATCCAATTGATGCATATTTTCACAAAAAGTTTTCGCTGTTTATTCTGTCTGCATTCTTGTATGTAAAAGGTGTTTCTTACTTAAATCTTTCGTAAACACTTCGCTCACAGAAGGAGTTGAAAATATTCATTCATGCAAGTCTTTAGTATATGGGAAAACAGACATTAGACCAATTATTTCATACAAATTTATTCGAATGAAGAGCTTAGGGAGATTCTTGTTTTGCAGTAGTGAAAACCTGGTCCCGGAATGAATACCCGGGAAACCTGGTACAATAATGGACGCAACCCGTGATAAAACGCGGCGAATTACCTGCCACCACCTCCACGCTACTCTACCACTACCAGCACTTTTTTGGCCTCCACATTTTGCCCCTCTTTCACATTCACCTCTTTAACCACCCCATCTTTTTTGGCTTTAAATTCACTTTCCATCTTCATAGCAGAGAAAACTACGATGGTTTGTCCGGCTGTAACCTTTTGTCCGGTTTCCACCGGTATACGAACAATTTTGCCCGGGATGGGAGCGGTTATGGTGTTTTCGGCATCCTCCTCTGAGCCTTTCAGGCGCGAAGCACGATATTTGGCCTCTGCATCAATCACTTCTGCTTCGAAGGTATTTTTATGCGTGTTAATGGTGTACTTCTTTACATTTTCTCCAGGGATAAGCTCAATATTGTAAGATGTATTGTTGTGTATCAGCGAGAAAATGCCTTTACCCACCTTTTCAAAATCCAACTTGTACTCTTTGCCATCTACTTTTATATGCACATAGGCACCTTCCCATTGCAGCAAATCGACCTGCGCCGTGCGATTGTTTACTTTTACTTCGTAGGACATATTTTTTAGCTTTAAAGTTTCAATACACTCCTGATGCGGCTGTAATCTTTCCAGTTGTTCTTCAGGGCTGTCATTTCTTTGGGTGAAGCTTTGCGAATACGGTAAAGATATTCCAGGAAAGCAGAAATCACCACCATATCTTCACAATTATCCGCGCAAGCGTCCTTTTCATTGAGCAAATGGTTGATGTTTTCATCAATAAAGTGGGTCGTATAATTTCCCCCTTTAAAATCGGGTGCGGTCATAATATTTTCCAGGAAATTCAGAGAGGTTTTCACCCCTGCGATTTTAAATTCCTGCAGGGCCCTGAGGGTTCTTTCAATGGCATCTTCCCGGTTTCTTCCCCAAACAATTAACTTAGCAATGAGAGGATCGTAAAAGGTGGGAATCTCAAAGCCTTCATAAATATAGCCATCAACTCTAACACCCACGCCATATGGGATGGTGATATGAGTGACTTTCCCGGGGTCCGGCATAAAGTTGTTGGCGGCATCCTCGGCATACACCCGGCATTCTATGGCATGTCCGTTTTGCTGAAGTTCCTCTTGCTGGTAAGTAAGTTTTTGCCCGGAAGCAATACGGATTTGCTCCTTTACAAGGTCTATACCCACTACACGCTCGGTGATGGGGTGCTCAACCTGCAGGCGCGTATTCATTTCCAGAAAATAATAATTAAGCTGATTGTCGACAATAAACTCAATGGTACCTGCTCCTTCATAATTTACGGCCCTGGCAGCTGCCACAGCAGCTTTACCCATTTCTTCACGAACTTTGGGGGTAAGAATGGGCGAAGGCGTTTCTTCTATTATTTTCTGGTGTCTTCGCTGCACCGAACACTCACGTTCAAAAAGTTGTATAACATTTCCATGCTGGTCAGCCAGAATTTGAAATTCGATATGATGCGGTGACTCAATATATTTTTCGATATAAACCGCATCATCACCAAAAGCCGATTTTGCCTCTGAGCGCGCAGCACTGATTGAACTTTCGATATCCTCTGCCCTTTTCACAAGTCGCATTCCTTTGCCTCCTCCTCCGGCAGAAGCTTTTACCATAACCGGAAGTCCAATGTCATGAATCATACGAATGGCTTGTTGATCATCTGTAATGGCCGTCTCAGTGCCTGGTACAACAGGAACCTTGGCTGCCAGCATGGTCTTGCGAGCAGTAATTTTGTCACCCATCTGTGATATGGCGTGTGGCTTTGGCCCAATAAACTTTATCCCTGATTGCTGACACTTCTCAGAAAAAAAAGCATTTTCGGATAAAAACCCATAACCGGGATGAATTGCATCGGCATTGCAAGCCTTGGCCACTTCTAATATACGGGTGATATTAAGATACGACTCAGAGGAAGGTGAAGCACCTATATGGTAGGCTTCATCTGCATACAATACATGCATGGCTTTGCGGTCAGCATCTGAATACACTGCAACCGTTAGAATACCCATCTCACGGCAGGAACGCATAATTCTTACAGCTATCTCTCCGCGGTTGGCAACCAATACTTTTTTAATCATAGTCTGTCCTTTTGGTTTAACTTTATTTGCCATAGAGTGTCCCTATTTTACTCCCTTAAATGCAAAACAGCTGTTCAGCCTGTTTAATCCCAGTATACCCATAAGGGTTATCATTTGTGGTAATTTAAGCCAACTTTCACTTAAAGTCCTATAAAATTAGTAAATAAATAGCTATATCAAGAAAAAGCAGTGCTTGTTTTTGGTAATTCATACACACAAAACCCTTAAAATATTTTAACAACCGATTTAAACATACAGGGTCCCATATTGTTCATTAAAATTTGACATAACGAATCCATATGACAAATTGACCGGGTTTTGTTTGGCAGCATATTTGATCTGAATCATATTTAAATAGCTATATATATTCAAAGAAGTAGATTCCCTTAAATATTTGACGGCACTTAAGGGTATTAGCAAAAATTGATTCAATAAAACAATTACAAAAAACGCTATATCATATTAATTAAAAAAAGTATTCAAAGATGTTAACAGAAATCAAACAAGATCAACTGGAAAAAGAATTGCAAGAACATGAAAATGTAGTATTAGACTTTTACTCAACCGAATGCCCTCCATGCGAAGCACTGGCTCCAAAATTTGAAAGCCTTGCTACATTCTATGGAGAAGATATCCGCTTTGTAAAAATGTTCAGGCAAGGAAACCGAGAGCTGGCTGACAAGCTGGATGTAAAAGGCTCTCCCACCTTAGTATTTTTCAAAAAAGGGAAAGAAATCGGTGAACGGCTTGTTGGTGGAATCAAAAAAGCAGATATCGTTCGCAATCTTAACAGCATGCTACCGGCAGAAAAGGTATCCGATATCAGGAAAAAGATCAAACCCGTTGTTACCCATACCGATGTAATCGTGTTGGGTGGTGGCCCCGGAGGGCTTGCTGCAAGCATATATCTTGCCCAGGCTAAAGTGGATACGATGCTAATTGACCAGGCATTGCCCGGCGGGCAGGTAACCACCACCCACCAGGTTTCGAACTATCCCGGCTTTATTGAGCCCCAGCAAGGGTTTATGCTATCGCACTATATGTCAGAACAGGCCAAGGCAGCAGGTGTAAAATTTAAGGTTGCTGTGGATGTGAACAAAGTGGATTTGCAAAACAAGGAGGTGCTTTTGGATGGCTATGAAACGGTGAAAGCCCAAAAAATCATTATTAGCACCGGTGCATCACCACGTTATCTGAAGATCGAAGGAGAAAAAGAATACTATGGAAAAGGGATTTCCTATTGTGCAACCTGTGATGCCAAATATTATCACGACAAAGAAGTGGTGATTATCGGGGGTGGAAATACTGCTGTGGAAGAATCAGAACTCATTTCCAAATTTGCTTCAAAAATTACAATGATACAACAACTTCCCCAGCTCACTGCCAACAAAGCCGCCCAGGAGCGGTGCCTTGCCGACCCAAAAATAGATGTAATGCTGGAGCATGAGCCCAGGGGATTTTACAAGAATGGTTCTGACAAAATGTTGGTAAAAGTGGAAAACCTCAAAACCCATGAAGTGAAAGATATTGAAACAGACGGGGTCTTTATTTTTGTAGGAATGAAACCCAATACAGACTATATCAACAATCCTATCGAAACCGATGATTGGGGTTACATTAAAGTAGACGACGAAATGCGCACCAGTATTCCCGGAGTCTATGCCGTGGGTGATATAATCAGCAAAAAATACCGACAAATAACGACTGCTGTAGGAGATGGAACCATTGCATCCATTGCCTGTGCAAAAGAGGTAGACAACTAAAACTGACACACCTGGTTTTCTTTTAATCTCTCATGAGGCTGTTCTTCTCAAAGGAACAGCCTCCTCTATTTAAAAGCTACTCATTGTGATAGTTTTCACCCCTAAGAATTGTTAGTCCTCTGTATAGCTGCTCCACAAAAAACAATCGCACCATCTGGTGGGAAAATGTCATAGAAGACAAAGAAACCAGGTGATGTGCTCTCTGTTTTAATGAATCGGCAAAACCCCATGCACCTCCCACAATAAAAACCAACTCCCGGGTTCCGGCATTCATTCTTTTTTGCAAAAAATTGGCAAAACCCACTGATGTATAACTTTTTCCACACTCATCCAATAAAACAACACAATCTGATCTGTTAATATACCGGAAGATGAGCTTAGCCTCTTTTTCCTTTATAAGCT
>SLQX01000228.1 GCA_007131245.1 Bacteroidales bacterium | reverse complement strand
TTTGTATTAAATTAATCTTAATTTGCATAGACGCATTATTGGTATTAAAAAAATAAGTAATTTTGATGGAGGGCTTCTCTTTTCTAATAAAAGGCATTGCATAATTTTTTTACCAAGTACCATGGGATTTATACGATTTGAAAAAAATCAACTTATCAACCTTGAATATTCTTTGAACAAAGAAATGTTGCGTAGCAACAGGGCGGGTTCTTTTTCATGCACAACCATCATAGGTTGTAACACACGCAAGTATCATGGATTGTTGGTTTGTCCGCAGCCCATGCTAAACAATGCCAACCATGTATTGCTTTCAAAAGTAGATGAAACCATCATTCAGCATGATGCAGAGTTTAACCTGGGCATCAACAGGTATCCTGGCACTTATAATCCCCGGGGGCATAAGTACGTCAGGGATTTTTCAGCAGATATTCTTCCCAAAATTACCTACAGGGTTGGTGGCGTTGTTTTTACCAAGGAAACGCTGTTTATTACCCAGGAAGAAAAAGTAATGATCCGGTATACCCTGGTTGAGGCCCAATCTCCCACTATGGTACGCATAAAGCCTTTCCTTGCTTTCAGAAATATTCATGAACTGAGTAAAAAAAATATCTACCTCAATACCAAGTACGAAGTTGTGCCCAATGGTATAAGAACCCGCATGTATGATGGCTACTCATTTTTATATATGCAGTTTTCCCGGGCGCATGCAGAGTATGTGCATGCACCTGACTGGTACAATGACCTGGAGTATTACAATGAACAGGAAAGGGGATATGAGTTCAGGGAAGATTTGTATGTTCCCGGCTTTTTTGAATTCTCCATGAAAAAAGGGGAGAGTATCATTTTTTGTGCAGGTACTGAACCTGTTAAGCCTTTGGCCATAACCCGGAGTTTCAATAAAGAAATAAAGAACAGGGTGCCGCGCGACTCCTATGAGAACAGCATTGATAATGCAGCCGGTCAGTTTTTTTACCAAAGGGGCAAAGAAACAGATATTGTGGCAGGTTTTCCCTGGTATGACCGCATAGGAAGGTTCACATTTATGGCTCTTCCGGGATTGTCCCTGGCAAGAGAAGCCATGTTTATTTGCAGGCAGGTGATTGACACCATGGTAAAGGAGATGAAGGGGCCGTTTTTCCCGGAAACCGGAAGAGCAAACAATACAAGCTTTTTATCAGCTGATACCTCTCTATGGTTTATATGGGCGCTTCAGCAATGTTGCTATACAAAAGAGGAAAAGGCTGCAACATGGAAAAAATATGGCAAGGTGGTGAGAAATATCCTGGAGTCTTATGCCGGGGGTAACGATTTTATCGAGATGCATGAAAACAAATTATTGCATATTGATGACTTTCACCCCGGCCTTACCTGGATGAATGCCGTTG
Source organism: Bacteroidales bacterium (assembly GCA_007131245.1). Lineage (GTDB taxonomy): Bacteria > Bacteroidota > Bacteroidia > Bacteroidales > UBA7960 > SKVR01. Next base: position 8,209 of record SLQX01000228.1, on the reverse strand, counting down.
CCAACGGTAAATATGTAACTCCCCGGTACGGTTACGTGGTAGAAGTGAATGCATTATGGCATAATGCGATTGTTTTTGCCGTGGAGGCTGCAGATACAGCAGGAGAAACGACGTTTGTGAAAAAATGGTCACCCCTTCCACCGGTTATTCGCGATAGTTTCGCGGATACATTCTGGAATGAGAGTCTGGAATGCCTTTACGATTTTGTTCATGACGGTGTCCCGGATCTGAATATACGACCTAACCAGGTTATTGCTGCATCATTACCCAATAGTCCTTTGAGTGAGTTGATGATCAAAAATGTGCTGGATGTGATAAAGGGAAGACTACTTACACCTAAGGGGTTGCGAACTCTCTCTCCTGAAAACCCACTTTACCGTGGAAGGTATTCAGGGAATGAAGAGCACCGTAACCTGGCTTTACATCAAGGAACTGTTCACCCCTGGCTTTTGGGACATTTTGCAGAGGCCTACCTGAAAATTTATCAAACACAGGGTGTTGAGTTTGTTGAGTTCTTATACGACAGTTTCCGGGATGAAATGACAGAGCATGGTATTGGAACCATTTCTGAACTGTATGATGGCGACCCCCCTCACCCCGGGAAAGGGGCCATATCTTTTGCCGCCAGTGTAAGTGAGTTGGTACGCATGAGGTGGATGATTGACAAATATCTCAAAGGCAAAAAGTAAAAAAAACGATAATTAGTTAAAAGATTAACCAAGGCTAAAGTATGAAAGTGTTAATGTTTGGCTGGGAATTCCCTCCTCATATTTCAGGAGGGTTAGGTACAGCTTGCTACGGGCTTACCAAAGCCCTGTTGAAGTGTGGTGTGGATTTGATATTTGTGGTTCCTAAAGCCTGGGGTGATGAGAAACCCGGTAGCATTCATCTTGTGAATGCCAGTGAGGTGTCACTGAACGTGCAGGACGATGTTTTTACCGAGTATATGGATCAGATCTCTTTTGTGGAAATTGATTCGGCACTGGTGCCTTATGCAGATGATGAACAGTATTACCATATTATGGAAAGTGTTCAGAAAGGCACCCGTTATGAGAAGGGAACCGTTTATTCACAGAAGTTTCAGTTTTCAGGTGGTTATGGGAAAAACCTTATGGAAGAGGTAAGGAGGTACGCCATGGTAGCAGTGGAGGTAGCCCGTCAGCACAACTTTGATTTGATTCATGCCCATGACTGGCTAACTTACCGGGCAGGGAAAGAAGCAGCCATGATTAGTGGTAAACCCCTGGTGGTGCACATGCATGCCACTGAGTTCGACCGATCTGGCCAACATATAAACCCGGCCGTTTACCAGTTGGAGCGCGAAGGAATGCATGCCGCGGATCAGGTAATCGCTGTGAGCCATCTTACACGCAATACCGTCATTCAACGCTATGGAATTCATCCCGATAAAGTAATAACTGTGCACAATGGTGTAGAACCATCTCAGCTGGAAAAGGACAAGGTTTTCCAAAGGCATCTGGATGAAAAAATTGTGACCTTTCTGGGGCGGATTACGTTCCAAAAGGGACCCGAATATTTCATTGAAGCTGCCTACAAAGTGTTGCAACGGGATGAAAACGTAAGATTTGTAATGGCCGGAAGCGGTGATATGCTCCCCAAAATGATTCGAAGAGCAGCCAAACTGGGCATTACCAACAAATTCCATTTTACCGGTTTCCTCAGGGGCGATGATGTGGATCAGATGTTTGGACTCACCGATGTGTACGTGATGCCATCGGTTTCTGAGCCTTTTGGAATTTCTCCCCTGGAAGCCATGCGCAGCAATGTGCCGGTTATTATTTCCAAACAGTCGGGTGTTGCAGAAGTACTTAAACATGCCATTAAAGTCGACTTTTGGGATATAGACGCCATGGCCGACGCCATGTATGGTTTGTTACATTACAACTCATTATCTGCCACTTTTAAAAAATATGGAAGAGAAGAAGTGGACAATATCAAATGGGAGCATGCAGGTTTGAAGGTAAAGGAGATTTATGAATCCTTTTTGTCCTGACCGTGGGCCTTTTTACCCAAATTTTGCAAACAATTTACTAAACAGTCTGCCTTACAAGGTAGAGCCAATGATGACAAGTGTATGAAATCAATTTGTTTTTATTTTCAGATTCACCAGCCTTTCCAGTTAAAGACCTACCGGTTTTTCGATATTGGGCACAAGCATGATTACTATGATGAACCCGCCAACAGGTTTCATATTCAGCAATTGGCTGAAAACAGCTACCTGCCTGCCAATAAAATTCTGCTTAAGCTTATTGAAAAGCACGGTAAAAAGTTCCGGGTATCTTTCAGTATCTCAGGTATTGCCCTTGAGCAGCTTGAGGTTTACGCCCCTAAAGTGATCAAAAGTTTTCAGGAGCTTGCACAAACAGGCAACGTGGAATTTTTGGCTGAGACCTACATGCATAGTCTGGCATCATTGAAAAACAAGGAGGAGTTTTTCGCCCAGGTAAAAATGCATGAGAAGAGAATAAAAGAACTTTTTGGCGTGAAACCTAAAACTTTCCGGAATACTGAGCTCATTTACAACGACAATATTGCCGGCATGGTTCATAAGCTTGGATACAATACCATGCTTACAGAGGGTGCTAAGCACATACTGGGATGGAAAAGCCCTAACCTTCTGTATTGTAGTGCATCCAACCCCAAAGTTAAATTGTTGCTGAAAAACTTTCAGCTCTCCGATGATATTACTTTCCGTTTTTCCATAAAAGAGTGGAATGAATGGCCCCTCACTGCCGATAAGTTTGTTACCTGGCTCAACGATTTGGGCCCCAAAACGGAAGTTGTGAACCTTTTTATGGATTACGAAACTTTTGGCGAATACCAGAAAAGTGAATCCGGCATTTTTGCCTTTTTGGAAACCTTACCGGGTTTGGTGCTGTCCAAATCCAGCTTTACTTTTCAGACCCCATCTCAGGTGTCTGCCGCACTGCAGCCTGCTTCACCCCTCAATGTGCCATATTCTATATCATGGGCCGACGAAGAACGTGATATTACCGCCTGGCTGGGTAATGAAATGCAAAACGAAGCCCTTTCTAAACTTTATAACCTGGTGCCAATGATTGTTCAAAGTAGTGATGAAGGGATTCAGAGAGACTGGAAAAACCTGCAGGTCAGTGACCACTTTTACTACATGTCTACCAAATGGTTCTCCGACGAATCTTTTAAAAGGAAAGTTAATCCCTACAACTCACCCTATGATGCATTTATAAACTATATGAATGTGCTTGTTGATTTTGAAATAAGGCTCAAAAAAATGGTGGACCAACAAACTGTACAACCGTCCAAAGCCACGGGGCAGAAAAAGTCAACAAGGGGGAAAGCTACCATCAAAGGTAAAACAGTAAACCGCAAGTCAAAGTCTGTAACTACACCAAAAAAGCAGTCAGGAGAAACCAATACCATGAAGGGCCGGTCTTCTGCAAAGAAGTAGCATAGAGACAAATAACTGACCAAATTCCTCCCCCGTAGAGCATGGCCTGTCAAAGCCCGGCCTGATGAAGACGAATTGTAAAAACAATTCCATAATCCAGGTGTGGTCAGAACAAAAGGCGATGCAAATCGGTTTTACTATACAGGATTATCAGGCATTACTTGCTGTTATAGGGTGATTGCCGGGATGGGTGTTCCAAAATTGATCTTTCTTGTTGTTGGAGATATCATTTTGAGATAATGCCCGTAAGTTTTATATTTGTGTTACTCTCAACTATCAGAATGCAAATCAGTTGTGGTAAAACCGGCAGTATCTGCCCAACCCGGCGAAGGTAAAAAAAATGATTTGTTGAATTTTTTGTAAATTCGCCTGCTTTTTTGGAATTAAAGGATAATAAAAATTAAAGTACATTGATTATGACAGAAGAATTAAAAAAGCCCGACTATTTGTTTGAAGTAAGCTGGGAAGTATGTAATAAAATAGGGGGTATACACACGGTGATAGGCACAAAGGCGCGCCAGCTATCCCGTGCGTTGAATGACAGCTATTTCTGTATCGGGCCCGATGTTTGGAAAGAAACTCACAGTAATCCTGAGTTTATCGAAGACAAACTGCTCTATCGTTCCTGGCGCAAACAAGCCCAAAAAGATGGCTTGCACTTTCGGGTGGGCCGCTGGAACGTACCTGGTGAACCCATTGCCATTTTGGTTGATTTCACACCGTTATTCTCTGAAAAGGATAACATCTTTGCCCGTTTTTGGGAGAAATTCGGTTTGAACTCTCTCAGTGGCCAGTGGGATTATACCGAACCCGCCATGTTTGGCTATGCTGCCGGACAGGTTATTGAAAGTTTTTACGATTATCACCTTTCTGCACGCGATACCCTGCTTGCCCAGTTTCATGAGTGGATGACGGGTTCAGGAGTTTTATACCTGAAAGAAAATGTGCCCCAGGCTGGTACCATTTTCACCACACATGCCACTGCTCTGGGACGGTCACTTGCCGAAAACGGATTGCCGCTGTATGCTGAGCTGGGTAATTTCGACCCTGGTGCTAAAGCCAGTGAGCAGGGAGTTGTTTCCAAACACAGCATGGAACAATCCACCGCTGCCCATACCGATGTCTTTACCACGGTAAGTGAACTGGCTGCCAGGGAGTGCCACAAGCTTTTGGGTAAAGAAGTGGATTTTATCACACCCAATGGCTTTAACCCTGCATTTGTGCCCGGAGCAGAGGATTTTGCTGACAAAAGAAAGAACGCACGTAAACAGTTACTAAAAGTTGCTGAAGGTGTTTTGAATCAGCAAATCCCCGAGAATAGTTTCTTATTATTTAACAGTGGTCGCTACGAGGTAAAAAACAAAGGAATTGACTTGTATATTGACACCTTGGGCAAGCTCAACAAAGAGAATCTTGCCACACCGGTTGTGGCTTACCTGATGGTTCCTGCCAATCAAACCGGTGTAAGACCCGAGGTAGTCGGGCGGATAAAAACCCCGGATTTCAAAAAACCACTAACCGGAGAATACAGTACACACAAGTTGGTGGATAACAGCAAAGATCCTATATTGAACCGGCTCCAAAAAGTTGGGTTGAAAAACCGGCCCGAAGACAAGGTCAAAGTAATTTTCGTGCCCGCTTATCTCAACGGAAGTGATGGTGCCGTCAACCTGGATTATTATGATACCATCATAGGTTCAGACCTGGGTGTTTTCCCCTCTTATTATGAGCCATGGGGATATACACCTCTTGAAAGTCTTGCCTACCATATCCCCACGGTAACAACTTCACTGGTGGGCTTTGGTGTTTGGGCCAGGGAGCACTTCCCCGATGAAAGCCGTGCCATATCTGTTATTGAAAGAAGCGATAACAACCAGGAGCAGCTCATTGAAGATATTTCTGCAGTGGTGTTGTCTTTCCTGCAGGAAAAGGGCTCTGACAAACTTACAGGCGAAAAAGACGGTTTTAACAGCCTGGCCCATTCCAACATGATTGAAACCCGCGACCGTGCCGCTCAAATTGCTGCTGGTGCCAGCTGGGACAAACTTATTACAAATTATTATAAAGCATTTGATCAGGCCCTGCAAAAAGTTGCCCAAAGGGCTGATCTCTACAAATCTAAAAAAGAACCTGTGAAACCTCAACAACTTATTAAGGCTAAAGCCTCCAAGCCCAAGTGGAAAAAGGTACTTATTGAAATTAGTCTACCCGACGAGCTTAAAGATTTACAAAGACTTTCACGTAATCTATGGTGGACATGGAATTACGAAGCAGAACGACTTTTTGAAAGCATTGATCCGGAACTATGGCAAAAGTGTGAAAAAAGCCCACCAAGGCTTTTGGATAGTCTGACCGTTGAGCATTACGACTCGCTGCTGGAAAATGATGACTTTATGCTGGAGTATAAGCGTGTTATCAAAAAGTTTGATGATTACATGAAGGAAGGTGAAAACCGTTCTTCAGAAAAGATTGCTTACTTCAGCATGGAGTATGGATTGCACACTTCTGTGAAAATCTATTCTGGTGGTTTGGGCGTACTGGCTGGTGACTACCTCAAGCAGGCCAGCGATGACAATGTGGACATGGTGGGTATTGGCTTACTGTATCGCTATGGCTATTTTTCTCAAAACCTTTCGCTAACCGGAGAGCAGCTTGCCAACTACAAACCCCACAACTTTACCTATATGTCAGCCCAACCCGTTCGTAATGAAATGGGTGAATGGGTGAAGATTTGTATTGCTTTCCCCGGTCGTAATATCTATGCCAAAGTATGGAAAATTGATGTGGGCCGTGTGCCTTTATACTTGTTGGATACCGATATCCCTGAAAATGCTTCCATTGATAAGGTAGTTACCCATCAGCTGTATGGAGGAGACTGGGAAAACCGCTTTAAGCAGGAGTTCCTCCTGGGAGTGGGTGGAATTCGTTTGTTGGATGCCATTGGTTTTAAACCCAAAGTATATCACCTTAACGAAGGGCACGCTGCATTTGCCGGACTGGAAAGACTCAGGAAGTACGTACAGGAAGATAAGTTAAGCTTTGAAGAAGCTATGGAAGCCGTTCGTTTCAGCAGTCTCTTTACAACGCATACGCCTGTACCTGCCGGACACGATTTCTTTAGTGAAGACATACTGCGTACCTACATGCCTCATTATGGCGAGAGATTGGGCGTGAGTTGGGAGACCTTTATGTCGCTGGGTAAAATGCACCCTGAGCTGACAGAAGAAAGTTTCTCCATGAGTGTGCTTGCAGCCAAACTCTCCAGCGAGGTGAACGGGGTTAGTAAGATTCACGGAGGTGTATCCCGTGAAATGTTTAAGGACCTTTACCCCGGTTACTTTACCAATGAAATCCATATTGGTCATGTGACCAACGGGGTTCATTATGGCACCTGGTGTGCTCCTGAATGGCAGCAACTCTACCATGAAGCCTTTGGACCAGACTTCCTCAAAGATATTGCCGACAAAAAGCAATGGGAAAAAATCTATGAAGTTCCTGACAAAAGGGTATGGGAAATGCGCCAGTTGCAAAGAAGCAAGTTGATGGAGTACATCAAAAAACGCTTGCTTTCCAACCTGTCACGCCGCCAGGAAACACCCAAAAAAGTATACCAGGTTCTGGAAGCCCTTGATGACAAAACCCTCACCATTGGCTTTGCCCGCCGTTTTGCTACCTATAAACGTGCTCACTTGCTGTTCAATGACCTGGAAAAACTTTCCCGCATTGTTAACAACCCGGATATGCCGGTACAGTTTTTATATGCCGGTAAGGCTCACCCTGCCGACCAAAAAGGCCAGGAGCTTATCAAGCAAATTGTAGAGATTTCCAAAATGAAGGAATTCCGCGGCAAGATTATCTTCCTTGAGGATTATGATATGGAGCTGGGTGAAGCCCTTGTGAAAGGTGTGGATATCTGGCTTAATACCCCCACACGCCCCATGGAAGCCTCTGGTACTTCAGGACAGAAAGCCTCCATCAATGGTGTGCTCAACTTTAGTGTCCTCGATGGTTGGTGGGCTGAAGGGTATTTGCCCGAAGCAGGCTGGGCCATCAAAGAGGAAAAAACCTACGAAGACCAAGGATACCAAAATGAACTGGATGCAGAAATCATTTACAACCACTTTGAAAATGATATCATACCCATGTTCTACGACCGCAACGAAAAAGGTATTCCGGTAGAATGGGTCAGATGGCTGAAAAACAATATTGCCAGGGTTGCACCCCAGTTTACCAATAAGCGAATGATGGACGACTATTTTGAGAAATTCTACAATAAGCTGTTCAAAAACTCTGATCTTATTCATGCGGATAATTTTGGCAAAGCCAAAGAACTGGCCAAGTGGAAAATCACCACGGCCCGCAAGTGGGAATCCATTGAGCTTCACTCGGTTAATGTAATGGATACCTCTGATAATTCATTGCTGCTGGGTGAAAAACTCGCAGCTGAAATTGTCATTGATATGAATGAGTTTGACGAAAAAGATTTTGGGATGGAAATAGTGTTCCTTCAGAAGACTTTTGAAGGTGAGGAGAGCGAAATATCGGTTTATGAAATGGAAGTTGTAAAAAGGGAGCAAGAACTGGTTACTTTCAAATGCGAAGTTCCGGCTCAGCGTGTTGGTATTTACAACTATGCTTTCCGCCTGTTCCCGAAAAACCCATTAAGCCCGCATAGACAGGACCTTAGTCTTGTTAAGTGGTTTTAAACCTGGCTTTTTAAAAGCCTACGTTTTTTGTCACCAGCGACCTCTGCTCCCG
>SLQX01000153.1 GCA_007131245.1 Bacteroidales bacterium | reverse complement strand
CTTTGAAATCTGAACTGTCAGGTATTTCCTGAGCGCGCGCGCATGATTGAATCCTGTTGAAGTTCTCCTTCCCTGAAAATGTTATGGTTGTGCAGGCTGATATTTTGCCTGGTTGCGTTAATAAGATTTGGAACGCGGATGCCACTGATTGGGCTGATGGTCGCGGGTAAAAATAATCTGTGTAAATCCGTTCGATCTGTGTTATCTGTGTTCTATTTTTTTTGTTCGTTGTTTGTTGTTTGTTGTTTGCCTTCGGCGTTCGTTGTTTGTTGTTCTTTGTTCTTTGTTTGTTATCCACAAATTTGCACGAATTAGACACAAATTAACTCAAATTATTAGGATAGTTATTCATTCTTCCTTAAAAGGAAACTGCTCGGTCATAGTTTGCGGAAATTTGTGCTTAATTTGAGTAATTTGTGGACAATTTTTCGCACAGCTCCGCCCCTTCACTCCCATATTTTTTGGGGTGAAAAAGGGTGGAAACGCTTGCAAATATACAATTATTCGGGGGGAGAATTTTACTTGTTTTACTTATTTTTACTGAGGTTGGTCCCTATTGTGACAAGGTGGGGTAGTGCCTCCAAACGGGGTTGAATGGGATGAAAAAAGGGGACTGCCTTCTCCCGGTGGAAACCTGATTTCGCACCCGGCGGGTTGTTGCAGGAGCGGCCTGGGGTGGTGGATTACATAGCCCCGGCACCGCATGGGGTTAGATATGCTCCCTGGTGATGGGTACTGCACATGCTGCTCCCCTGGCAGTTGCCGCTCCCGGGAAGGGTTTCTCCCTTTTTGGCTGAACCGATGCTTTTCTACCTGTCACCCTCCATATCCCCCTGCTTTTTTCTCTCTGCCTTCCCTTTCCCAAACAGGTGTTTTCCTTGGGTTTTCGGGGCCCTACTTGTGGTAAACCCTTAGACGTAAAATACGGGTTAACCATTATAGATAGTCGTTGTATTTAAGTATATTTTTGTCTTGTTTTTTAATTCACTCGTCTATTTAAAGAGAACTCCAAACAATTCAGCACAAAAACATACTCAATCCCATACAAACGCATACCTTAAATCCCAATAACATGAGAAACATTCTACTCCTCGTCTTTTTTTTCGCCGGACTAACCACAGCCGCCTTTGTGCAGGGCCAGACCTTTTACTCCACCATCGACAGTGGTAACTGGAATGACACGGAAAACTGGGAGGATGGGGTCACCCCGGTGGATATGCCCAATAACGATGTGGATATCACCATCAATGAAAACGACTCTATTTTCAAGGATGGGGACTTCGATGCCAACAACGATATTGAAATCCATGTATATGGTATTTTGATCATCGATGGTGACCTGACCGTGAAAAACCGGTTTGTGGTGAATGTGCATGAGGGGGGTTATTTCAATGTGACGGGCGATGTTCAGATTGATGCTGGTCAGGGTAACGACAACCCCGGTGAACTGGTTATCGACGGTATGGCCGTGTTTAACGGAGCCCTTTGCGGTACAGGGAATGTATCGGGTGATGGCTACCTGGTGGTGGACGGCGAAGTTTGTGATGGTATTGATTTCTCGGATGATATCACCCTTCCCATTGAGCTTCTCTCTTTCAGCGCATCGCCATCGGGGTTCGCTGTAGAGATTCAATGGTCCACTGCCAGTGAGACCAACAACATGGGCTTTGAGATACAACGGCTCAACAACAACCAATGGGAGGTGATAGGGTTTGTGGATGGCAACTACAACCACAACGGTGAGCTAAACTATGCTTTCAAAGACTTCCAACCGCTAGAGGGGGTGAACTATTACCGCCTGAAGCAGATGGATTATGACGGGGCCTATGAGTTCTTTGGTCCGGTGGCAGCACAGTTGCCAGGCAAAAGCCCGGAAGAGGAGATAAAGCTGATGCGGGCCCATGGCTCGGTGTATGTGTTGGTACCCGGCACGGATGCAGGAAAGATGGAGGTGTATGACATCAGGGGCAACCGGGTACTGTCGCAGTTTGGCAACGGGCAGATTCATGTGCCGCTGCCACGGGGTTTTTACATTGTGACATTCACCACCGGCAAGGAAACATTTTCTGCCAGGGTGGCCCTGTAATTTTATTCCTATAGTCCGCTATCAACCTTATGATGAATTTACCCAAAACCCCGGCATGGTCAGGGGTTTTTTGTTCTGGCACTTCCCGGCGGGGGGTTATCAAGAAAAAAGGAAAAGAATTATAAGAAAAATTTATATGACCTTATATTTTTTAGTTGGTTCAAAAATAAAGAGATGAGTCTGTTTTATGTGCGATGGCAATGCACCAAAAACCCCCTATGAATGAAACACATATTTGGTTTTCATAATGAACCAAATAAGGCATATAAGAAATTATAAGAAAAAGCCTTTGTGTGCTTTTAGTTTTACATTCTTATATGTTTCAAAAACTTATATGTCCTTATAATTCTTAGTTGGTTCAAAAAAATAAACCTTAGAAAGAAGAAAATCTTATTTAAATTCCGATAATTTCAGCAGCAATGGGGTTATACCCCAGGATCATGACCCCCAGCCCCCTCTCGCCTTCGTCGAGACACGGTAGAAGGGGGAGCCGTGCAGTGCAGGCCTGAGAAAACGGCGGGCCGGCGCCAGCTGTGAATGGCAGATGGGCTGGTATTGCGCCAAAGGGGTTTATCCATCTTTCGCTGCAAGACCGTCCATCTGACAGAGCGGGGAGAAGCGTTCGTTTTCTCTTGATTTGTTTCTTTTTTTATCAAAGAAAAAAAGGAAAACATTTAATTGTGCCATCCCTAGGGGATTTAATATACTGGTGTCACTTTTTTGGCTATAAACATTTCACTCCTAACGGAGTTCGTGCAAAATGTGAGCAATTGGGCTAATCCCTTAAGGATGGGAGGTTTATATTAAGATGTTTAAGACCCAAAATCAATTCCGTAGGAAAGGGACTCATTTAGCCGGACAACAGTATAAGAGATTATAAGCTAACATTAAATGCACTGATAATCCTTACAGGCTTTTTGCCCTTATTTGAGAATCTCGTACTTTTTGAGTTTGCCATCCAGCGCCTTTTGGATAGTCTGAAGCTGGGAAGTGTCCTGCAGGTTGAAGGTGATGGTTACCAGCACAAAGCCCACCGGCACGGTGGTGATGGAGCGCTCGTGGGAGATTTCATTGATATTGGCCCGGATGCTTTCCAAAATGGAGATGATCGATTTGAGCTCACCGGCCACATCGGGTATAAGTACAGCGATACGTGCTCTCAGCCCCTCTTCCATCATCCCTTTCTCCAGGATTTGCTCCAGGATACCCATGTTGATGTTTCCGCCACTGATGACAGCCACCACATCGCGTCCTTTGAGGTTGGCTTTTTTGTGGAGCACCGCGGCCATGGCAGCCACCCCTGCGGGTTCGGACAGGATTTTGGCCCGTTGCAGCAGCAGGTAGGCCGTGTGGGCAATCTCGGCATCGTTCACCACCACCAGTTCATCCACATATTTGCGGGTGGCTTCAAAGGTAAGTTGTCCGGGCGTTTTCACCGCAATACCGTCGGCGATGGTTTGCATGGAGGTGAGTGTGTTGGGTTTGTCCTGCTCCATGGAGAGCTTCATGGACTGGGCCCCTTCGGCCTCCACCCCGATGATGCGGATGTCGGGATTCATCTCCTTCAGCGCCAGGGCAATCCCTGCAATCATGCCACCCCCGCCGATGGGTACCAGCACATCCTGTATGGTATCCAGCTGTTCAAACAGCTCCAGGCCGATGGTTCCCTGTCCGGCAATGATATCCGGGTCGTCAAAGGGATGCACAAAGACAGCCCCGGTCTCCTCCCGGTATTTCATGGCAGCCTGGTAGGCATCATCGAAGGCTTCACCTTCCAGCACCACATCGGCCCCGTAGCTGCGTGTGGCGATCACTTTCAGGGGCGGGGTAAACACAGGCATAAACACCTTGGCTTTCACCCCCATGCTACTGGCAGCATAAGCGACCCCCTGGGCGTGATTTCCGGCAGAGGCACACACCACTCCCCGGGCCAGCTCTTCCTTCGACAGCTGGCTAATTTTGTTGTACGCCCCCCTAACCTTGAAAGAGCCGGTAGACTGCAGGTTTTCAAGTTTCATATATACGTTGGCACCCGATTTTTTGGAAAAAGCTTTGGTGTGCTCCAGGGGTGTGGTCTTCACTATACCCTTCAGGCGGCCCCGCGCCTTGATGATATCAGACAGCTCAGGTAATTGGCTCATGGGGAAATATTTAGGGGATTCAACTTTGTTTTCCGGCCTTCAACAGGCTTTGCGGGCACAAAGGTAATCATAAAACACAGATGAGATACAGTGGACCTGCACGGGAGAATAATGAAAGCGTAATAAAGAGGAGACCAACGGTGCAATACTCCTTAGCTACCTAGGATGCGTTATCATCATCGTTTTCCAGCAGCTTCATTGCCGCCTGTTCGGCCGCATTTTGCTCTGCTTTTTTGATGGAGTAGTCTTTACCTGTGGCCACCAGCTCTCCGTCAACGAGCAGGTTCACCACATAGATTTTCAGGTTTTTGTTGTTTTCCAGCTCATCCACCACCACAAACTCAATGTTGCGCCGCTCTTTCTGCGCCCATTCGATGAGTTTGCTTTTGAAGTTGACCTCTTTGACGATGAGGTCATCCAGGTCAAGGTGATTCTGGATGATTTTCTGGACGATCACCTTGTGGGTAAAGCGATACCCTTTGTCGAGGTACATGGCACCGACAAACGCCTCGAAGGCGTCACCCAGGATAGATGTTCCCAGGGCTTTGCTTTCGCGTCGCGATTGCACCAGCTTGTCGATACCCAGCTTCCGGGAGAGGGCGTTGAGGTTTTGCCGGCTGACAATGCGGGAGCGAATTTCGGTGAGAAAACCTTCGTCTTTGTAGGGGAATTTTTTAAAAAGGAAATCGGCTACAACAGAACCAAGCACAGCATCGCCAAGATATTCCAATCTTTCGTTGCTGTGCCTGAATCCGTTGTTTTCCGGCGTGGCAATGGATTTGTGCCTGAATGCCAGTTTATAAAGTGCGACATTTCCGGGTTTGAATCCGAAAATATTTTTTACGGCCCTGGACAATCCATTTTTCTTACGGGCAGTAATATTGAAAAAATGTTTCAAGGAGGACAAAATAGTTATATACTACTCTGTATATTTTTTAAATGCTACACACGCATTATGTCCGCCGAAACCAAAGGTATTGCTCAAGGCAACATTCACTTTACGTTCTTTGGGTTTGTTGAAAGTATAATCCAGCACAGGGATTTCGGGGTCATCAGTAAAATGATTGATTGTGGGTGGCACAATGTCATTTTGTACGGCCAGGATGGAAGCGATGGCTTCTGCAGCACCTGCTGCGCCGAGCAAGTGCCCGGTCATCGATTTAGTGGAGTTGATGCTGATGTTTTTAGCATGATCTCCAAAAAGTTCCACAATGGCTTTGGGCTCAGCAATATCGCCAAGGGGAGTTGAGGTACCATGTGTGTTGATATGGTCTACATCTTCAGGGCTGATACCGGCATCTTCCAGGGTATACTGCATCACTTTCCTTGCGCCCCTTCCCTCAGGGTCGGGAGCAGTCATGTGATGCGCATCGGCTGAAAGGCCCCCACCAATAACCTCGGCATATATCCTGGCACCTCTGTTGAGGGCATGTTCCAGTTCTTCAAACACCAGTCCTCCACCTCCTTCGCCCAGCACAAATCCATCACGGTCTTTGTCGAAGGGTCTGGAAGCTGTTGCGGGGTCATCGTTGCGCATGGAGATGGCAGTCAGGGCGTTGAACCCTCCAATTCCGGCTTCATTTACAGCCGCTTCCGAGCCTCCGCTCACAAAAATATCGGCCTTACCCAGGCGGATATAATTGAGAGAATCGACCAAGGCATTGGCGGCCGAAGCGCAAGCAGAAGTGGTTGTAAAGTTGGGCCCGCGCAATCCATATTTGATAGATATATGACCTGCAGCAATATCGGCAATCATCTTGGGGATAAAGAAAGGGCTGAAACGAGGCGTCCCGTCACCCTTTACATAATCCCTTACCTCTTTCAAAAAGGTATCCAGACCACCAATCCCGCTTCCCCAAATCACACCTGCCCGGTCCTGGTCAAACTCATAGGAGTCCAGCCCGGCATCTTTCATAGCCTCTTCGGCTACTACCATAGCATACTGAGCAAACAAGTCGTACTTCCTTGCTTCTTTGCGGTCAAAATGGTCTTTGGGATCATAGCCTTTTACTTCGCAGGCAAACTTCGTTTTGTATTTCGAGGTATCAAACCTGGTGATTGGCCCGGCACCACTAACACCCTTAAGCAATCCATCCCAATACTCCGGAACGGTATTGCCTATGGGTGTAAGAGCGCCTAATCCTGTTACGACTACTCTTCTGAGTTTCATGTAAACTGCTTAATTTTACTTATTGTTGTTTTCAATGTAAGCAATCGCATCACCTACAGTGCTGATTTTTTCAGCCTGGTCGTCAGGAATGGCAATGTTAAATTCCTTTTCGAACTCCATAATAAGTTCTACTGTGTCTAAAGAATCCGCGCCCAAATCGTTTGTGAAACTTGCTTCGGGGGTTACTTCTTTTTCATCTACACCAAGCTTATCAACAATGATAGCTTTTACTCTTGTTGAAATGTCAGACATGTTTTCTCCTTTTTTTGTTAAACAGACTGCAAAGAAAAATATTATAATTCTTATAACCAACTTTTTTTTGTTGATTTTTTCCTAAATGACTATAATACACTGATTTACTATCCCTTGTGGCTAACTAATTCCTTAGTAAAACAGGGCTGAAACCCCTTTTTTCAGCACTTTGAAGCTCTTTTACCTGCCCCCTGATCACCTCAAAAATGCTTTTTTGACACGATTTTCCGTATTTTTGTTGTTTTTACCCTTTTTTCGCGTGAATTTTGCCCCCTTATGACACCACCCCGCCCTAAAATATGTAATCTGGCCATCATGGCTTCGGGCAGCGGCACCAATGCGCAAAACCTGGCCCGCCATTTCAAAGATCACCCTTTCATCAATGTCGCTTTGATCATCAGTAACAAGGCAAATGCCTACGTGCTTGAGCGGGCGAAACAGGAAAGCATCCCGGCTGTGGTCATCTCCAAAGAGCAATGGAAAGACCCCAACCAGGCTGGCGCCGTATTTAAAAAGTACGACATCTGTTTTGTGGTGCTGGCGGGCTACCTGCTGTTGATACCCCACTGGCTGATACAACGCTATCCCAACCGTATCATCAACATCCACCCTGCCCTGCTGCCCCGCTTTGGCGGCAAAGGGATGTACGGGGACCATGTGCACAAAGCGGTGATTGCCTCCGGGGAGAGGGAGTCGGGCATCACCATCCATTATGTGAATGAAAAATATGATGAAGGGGACATCGTGTTCCAGGCCCGCTGCCCGGTAATTCCTTCCGACACCCCCGAAACCCTGGCAAAGCGCATCCAACAGCTGGAACATACCCACTATCCGCAAGTGGTGGAAGGGGTTGTCCGCGAGCGTACATCATAGCCCCCGCCGCCATTGCTCTGCAGCCCCTAAAAAAAGCCAGGAGGCGAAAGGATGGCGCCCCCTGGCTTTGTTAATTTTTGCTTGTTAAGCAGGTCTTATAAATTGTCCAGGGCTTCTTCCACCGCATCAAACAACGGCTGGTTTGAAATGGGCTCACCCACCGCATTGCGCATCCACTCCTGGGGGATAAGCCTGCCGGCAGTGAACATCCGATCGGTTTCCTGTGCCAGGTTTTTCCCCTTGATAAACTGCTCTATCTGAAATTCTATCAGTCGGCCCAGGGGGTAGGCAGAGAGATACAGCGGATAGGCAATCATATGGGAGTAAATGGCCAGGATGGGTTGATCTTCTATTCCGAAAACAGGCGCATAATAACGGTTCCACACATCTTTGGCAATACGGGTGGTTTCTTCACGCAGCTGGGCGGGGGTGGCATCGGGGTTGTCATACATCCAGCGCCAAACAGCCATATCCACCAACGAAACACCCATAATTTCGTAGGTTCCCCAAAACTTATCCAGGGTGTTGAGAAGCTCCACATCGGGCTCATCCACATCGATGCCCAGCAACTCCAGGTCACGGGTCTGGTACATAAAGGCCAGTGCCTCGGTGAAAGCAGTGTTGGGCACCCCGTTCATCATATAATAATCCACATCGTAAAGGCTGATGGTCTGTTCCACATTGTGACCAAACTCATGGGTGGCAATGTTGTACCCTTTGTAGTCCATCCCGTTTTGGGGGATACGGGTACGCAGACGCGACTGCTGCGAACGCATCTGGGCGCCCCAGGCATGTCCGGCACCTCGTGAGGCTTCTACTGTAATTTTATCGGCGATGTACCCCGCACGGTCATAGTCGTAACCCAGCTTCACCAAAATATTGGGCAAATCATCTTCAAAGGCCTGTGCATCGGGGTACAATTCGCGGGTCACCTCGTCCAGGTACTCCTCGGAGACACCGCTGCGGGCTTTGAACCCGTCATACCAAATATCAAAGGGCTGAAGGTCGCGGCCAATCCGCTGACTGATGAGTTCGCCTACCCTCACCAGCAGGGGTGAGCTTACCAGCTCGGTAAACAATTCTTCTACCTCCTCCATAGAAAGTTCGAGCCCCTGGTTAAAAGCTCTCTCTTTGTAGGTGGGATAGTTGGGATGGTAGGCATCGGCATCGCGGCGCACCTGGAAATTTTTCAGCAATTCATTGTAGCGGCGGTCGTTCTCACCCTCAAATTCTACCTCTTCGCCATCCCGGAACAGGATATTTTCATAGGGGTTCCACTGGTACTCCGGGTTGTTGATCACTTTTTGGGGGATGTCCTGGTTGATGATACGCAGCATCACCTGGTACACCATCTCCTGCTTGGCCAAGCCGTCCTCCATACCATAGTTGGACTTTATCTCATCGCGCAGACCCCAATGGGTAATAAGACTCATCCCTTCGGGGAACAGGGTGTTGCCATCGTTGTCCCGCAGCTGATCCATGGGGATATTGTAATCGGATACATAGCTGTCGGTTTCGGTGGACACACGGGAGATCTCCTGACTTACCACGGCGGGCACACGGGATACAAAAACATCGCCCATGCGTGCGTAGGCCCACTCCTTGCGTGACCATCCATCGGCCATGGTGGCCTTCTCTTCCAGCGAATAGAACGGGAAGTTGAGGATAGTGATAAAGGCAATTTTGTTGCTGAAGAAATCATCGGAGAAATGCGCTCCGGGTGAATATCCGGCAAAGATAAGGTCAACGGGTTGCAGCGGCCCCCAGTCCAGATGCAGTGGTTTGTTGAGCTCCACGCTTATCCGGTTGGAATGGCCCCACAGGGCTTCAAAATTGCGCGAAAGCGACTGAAACAGATCGTCGCGCTGCTGCGCGTCATTCACAAAGTGCTCCATGCAGAAAGCTTTGAACTCATCTGCACTGCCATCATCCTCCCGCCACAGGGCAGCAGCCTGGCGCACTCCTTTTTCCATGCGGGCAAGCTGGGCCTCACCATGCTCCCCTGTAAGCTCATTGATGGCCTGCTCCACCACTGCGTCAGAAATAATGCCGGTTGCCGGCTCCCGCTCTTCAGCAGGACCGTTGCAGGATGCAATT
>SLQX01000081.1 GCA_007131245.1 Bacteroidales bacterium | reverse complement strand
GCATTGATTTTTTTTACTTCAATTTCAGGTTATGGCCAGAAAAATGAGGTGGGTCTGTTTTTCGGTGGCTCCTACTATATTGGGGATCTGAACCCCTCCAGGCAGTTTGCCATGACCCGGCCCGGAGCAGGAGTGCTTTACCGTTACAATGTAAATGACCACCTGGCATTTCGTGGCAATGTCTTCTGGGGTTCTGTAGCTGGTGATGATGCAGTGATAGGATATAATGAAACCCGAAACCTGCATTTTCGTTCTTCGGTATTTGAAATATCAGGACAGGCTGAAGTAAACTTTTTACATTTCCAGCCGGGAGATCTTGAAACCCCTTTTTCACCGTATATTTTTGCCGGTGGAGGGATATTTACATTTAATCCACAGGCCGAAATCGACGGCCAGTGGTACAACCTAAAACCCTTAAATACCGAAGGACAGGGTTCTGAGATGTACCCTGAGCGAAAACCCTATAACCTGATTAGCCACAACTTCCTTTTTGGAATTGGGTATAAGTTTAATATCACCCGCCAGTTTACGGGTGCTCTGGAATGGGGGATGAGACGAACCGGTACAGACTACCTTGACGATGTAAGTACAACCTACCCCGATCCAGCCGTTTTTGGACAAAACCAACTGGCCCTTGAGCTTTACGACCGCAGCCTGGAAAACAGGGGAGAAAATACCGGTTTCCAAAGGGGAAACCCCAACAATAACGACTGGTATTCTTTCGTTGGTTTTATACTGACCTTCAGGATCAAAGATTTTAGCTGGGAAAAATGTCCGGCTTACAATTAATTTTTCATAAACTTACCCTGTTTCCTTTTTTATATTAATACATTTTATGAAATTTGTGCCTATTTTTCGAAAGAGCAATTGACCAACCTATAATGGATTTCAAAGATAATATCAACCAAGACAAAATACCCCGGCATATAGCAGTAATCATGGATGGAAATGGCCGTTGGGCAAAGCAAAGGGGTCAGCAAAGAATTTTCGGTCATGAAAACGGAGTGCAGGCAGTAAGAGAAACCGTTGAAGCAGCTGGTGAGTTGGGCGTCAAAAATCTTACCTTTTATGCCTTCTCCACAGAAAATTGGTGCCGCCCCAAATCAGAAGTGGACACCCTGATGAGCTTGCTGGTGAAAGCCATCAAAAATGAAACCCCTGAATTGCTTGAAAAAGGTGTCAGGTTGAATGCCATTGGCGATATAGAATCACTACCCAAAGAATGCATCAAGGAGCTCAACGAGGCTATCCATATTACCCGCAACAATACCCGTTTAAATGTATACGTGGCTCTAAGCTATAGCTCGCAGTGGGAGATAGTGAATGCAGTAAAAAATATTGCACAACAGGTAAAACACAACGAATTGGATCCGGAAGAAATTGACAAATCTGTTTTTCAGAAGTTTCTGCAAACCAACGGAACACCCGATCCTGATTTGCTTATCAGAACCAGCGGAGAACTCAGACTCAGCAACTTCCTTCTATGGCAAATTGCTTACAGCGAGTTATATTTTACACCTGTATTGTGGCCCGATTTCAGGAAAAAACATTTTTACCAGGCTATTCTTGACTACCAACGAAGGGAAAGAAGGTTTGGAAAAACTTAAAAAACAAACAATTCTTTTGATCTTATACTCTACAACTTAAAACAACATTGTTCGTTGTTATAAAAAAAACAAGCTTCATAATGACAAAAATTTTTCTTAGTCTATCGCTTTTACTATTTGTATGGATCACCATACCTGCAGTACAAGGCCAAACCGTGCTTACAGGGGATGATATTAACATCAACTATGACAGCCCCCGTGAATACACCATCGGTGGCATTACTGTTTCAGGGGTTAATTATATGGATCACAATGTGGTAATTATGGTTAGTCAACTCCAGGAAGGAGAAAAAATCACTGTTCCGGGAGAAGATATTGCCATGGCCATTGAAAACATCTGGAAACAAGGACTTTTTACAGATGTTTCCATCGGGGTTACCTCCATTCAGGACAACATAATTTTCCTTGACATTGAACTTAAGGAAAGGCCACGCCTGTCAAGCTTTGAATTTGAAGGGGCCAGGAGATCGGATGAAAACAATATAACCGATAAACTCAACCTTGTGAGAGGAGATGTGGTAACCGAAAGTATGCTTTTCCGGGCCAAATCCATTATCGAAGATTATTATATTGAAAAAGGATACCTCAAACCGGAAATCAATATTACCCAGCAAGTCGATACAACAAGAACTAATAGCATTCAACTGCTTTTTGATATAGACCGTGGCGAAAGAACCCGGATCAGGGAAGTGATCTTTCATGGCAATGAAGAACTGTCTGACTGGAACCTGAAAAGGATCATGAAAAATACACGGGAAAGAAGCCTCTGGTTTATTTTTAATTCTTCAAAGCTGGTACAGGAAGAGTATGAGGAAGACAAGCAAGCCATTATTGACCGGTATAACGAAATAGGCAAGAGAGATGCTGTGATAAAAAGAGATACTTTTTATTTTGTGGAAGAAAACCGGATCAAGTTGGAACTTTGGATTGAAGAAGGCCCCACATATTACTTTAGAGATATAAACTGGGTAGGCAACACCGTTTACCCTGATGAGGTGTTAAGCAATGTACTGGCCATCGAAAAAGGAGATGTTTATAACCAGCAATTACTTGATAAAAACCTGTTTATGAACATGGATGGGCTGGATGTCAGCTCACTTTACCTGGATGATGGCTACCTGTTTTTTAATATTACACCTACCGAGGTCAATGTAAGCAACGACTCCATCGATCTGGAGCTACGTATTTATGAGGGCGAACAGGCAGAAATCAACCGTGTTTCTATATCAGGAAACACCAAAACCAATGACCATGTTGTTTTACGTGAAATCAGAACCCGCCCGGGGATGCTTTTCAGCAGAAGCGATATTATCCGTAGCCAGCGCGACATTATCCAGCTTGGATATTTTGACCAGGAGTCCATTGATGTAATCCCCACTCCCAACCCCGTTGACGGAACAGTTGACCTGGATTACATTGTTGAAGAAACCTCTTCTGACCAGATAGAGCTGTCAGGAGGCTGGGGTGCCGGACGTATCATCGGGACATTGGGGCTTTCATTCAACAACTTTTCTACGCGAAACATCCTGAACAAAGATGCCTGGAGACCACTCCCCTCGGGCGATGGTCAAAAGCTCACCCTCAGGGGACAAACCTACGGCAGGGGTTATGTAAGTTATAGCATGTCATTTATGGAGCCATGGCTGGGCGGAAAGAAACCTAACGCACTGAGTGTTTCCCTGTTCCAAACCACACACCGCAACCAGTATCCCAGAAGCAGCCCTGAATATGGGTACTACAGCATTATCGGTACCTCTGTAGGTCTTTCCAGGCGACTACGTGTCCCCGATGACTATTTCTACCTGCGCCAAACACTTAGTTACCAAAGGTACGAGATACTTAACAGTCCCATCCGGTTTATCATTGACGAAGGGAATGCCAACAACTTTAACTACGGTATCGAGTTTGGCCGAAACTCAGTGGATGCTCCTCTATACCCCAGAGGGGGTTCTGAAGTAACCCTGGGCTTGCAAATCACACCTCCTTTTTCACTTTTCAATGACAAAGATTACACTGAAATGGAAGAAAAAGAGAAGTATAAGTGGCTTGAATATCATAAATGGAAGTTCAATACCAGCTGGTTTACCAGCCTGGCAGGTGACCTGGTATTGAGTATGCGTACACGCATGGGATTCCTTGGTTACTTCAACGAAGATATCGGAGTTTCACCCTTTGAAAGGTTTTACCTGGGGGGTGACGGATTATCAGGCTGGGAAATTGACGGACGTGAAGTGATTGCCATGAGAGGTTATGCCAACTACTCATTAACACCCATGGACGCCAACAGACAATTTACCGGGGCCAATGTATACAACAAATTTACAGCCGAGCTAAGATATCCGGTTTCCCTAAACCCCATGGCCACCATTTATGTGCTTGGGTTTGTGGAAGCAGGGAATGCGTGGGGTAATTTTCGTGACTTCAACCCTTTCCAGCTGAAAAGATCAGCAGGCTTCGGTGCACGAATATTCCTGCCCATGTTTGGTTTGCTTGGACTTGATTGGGGCTATGGGTTTGATGACATACCCGGAAGACCCGGCGACAATGGTGGAAGATTTCACTTCAGCATTGGCCAGTCCATTGATTAGGGGCTTACACATACAATAAAAAATAGTAATTGAGCGGTAACTCAAATTATCCCTCAAACATTAAAATAACCGGAGGACTTTTCATGAAAAAAACAGTTTTCATTCTTACAATTGCTCTTTTCAGCTCATTAACCGTATTTAGTCAGCGGTTTGCATATATCGACTCAGAATACATTCTGGAAAACATTCCCGAATACCAGGCAGCACAAATGGAAATTGAGCAGATTTCTGTGGAATGGCAAAATGAAATAGAAGCCAAGTTTGCAGAAATTGACGAGTTGTATCGCGAATACCAGGCTGAATCAATGCTGCTACCCGAAGATATGCGTATGCAACGCGAAGAGGAAATCATTGAAAAGGAACGGGAAGCCAAAGAGTTGCAAATGCAGCGATTTGGCAGAGAAGGTGATTTATTTCAAAAACGCCAGGAGCTTGTAAAACCATTACAGGATCAGATATATGATGCTGTGGAAGAAATTGCCACAAGGGGAAACTACGCCGTTATTTTTGATAAAGCCGGAGGTGGCAATATGATTTATTCTGATGTAAGATACGATCTTAGCGATGATGTGCTCCAAAATATGGGGTACAGGCAATAACATCCATCAATAAATCAATAAGGTCCATCAATAAGACAAGCAGTGTGTAATTCTCTCCTGCTGCCTGTCAACAGGAGAGCTTATGGCAATTCCGTTATTTCCCCAGTAGTCGTTTTATTTCATTAAGTTTCATGAGGGCCTCAACAGGGGTAAGCGTATTGATGTCGGTGTTCAGTATATCTTCTTTGATCTGCAGAAGCAATGGATCTTCAAGCTGAATAAAGCTCAGTTGGTACTGATCATCGTTATCCACATCTACAACCTTTTGAGGTTTACCCGTTTTGCTGGTATCCTTGCCGGTCATTTCATCATGGCTGTGGCTTTTCTCCAGTTGTTGCAATATCGCATTAGCACGGTCAATTACTGGTCGTGGCATCCCGGCCATTTTAGCCACATGAATACCAAAACTATGTTCACTTCCTCCCTCCACCAATTTGCGTAGGAATATCACGGTATTGTGCATCTCTTTTACCGACACATTATAGTTTTTAATACGGTTAAAGGAAGCAGCCATTTCATTGAGCTCGTGGTAGTGGGTAGCAAATAAGGTTTTGGCCCTAAACAAGGGATGCTCATGCAAAAATTCGGCAATGGCCCAGGCAATGCCTATTCCATCATAGGTGCTGGTACCCCGGCCGATCTCATCCAGCAAAATCAAACTCCGATTGGAGATATTGTTGAGAATACTGGCTGTCTCATTCATTTCCACCATAAATGTTGACTCACCCTGGGAAATATTATCGGATGCACCCACCCGGGTAAAAATTTTATCGACCCATCCGATTTTGGCATATTCGGCAGGAACGAAACTACCCATTTGAGCCAGTAAAACAATCAATGCTGTTTGCCGCAACAATGCTGATTTACCCGACATATTGGGGCCGGTAATCATCATAAGCTGCTGTTTTTCGTTGTCCAGCAAAATATCATTGGCAACATACTCCTCTTCTACCGGCAGCTGTTGCTCAATCACAGGGTGTCGCCCCTGCCCTATATCTATGGTAAATGAATCATTGATTTCGGGTTTGGTATAATTAAATCTTCGCGCCACATTGCTAAAGCACAGCAGGCAATCCAATCGTCCAACCACAGAACCGTTTAACTGGATGGGTTCAATATACTCGGACATGGCTGCAACCAACTCATTAAATATGCGCTCCTCTTCCTGAAGAATTTTCTCCTCGGCACCCAGGATCTTTTCCTCATACTCTTTGAGTTCAGGGGTTATATAGCGTTCGGAGTTGACCAGGGTTTGTTTTCTTTCCCATTCGGGAGGCACTTTGTTTTTATGCGTATTGGTAACTTCCAGGTAATATCCAAACACATTATTGAAAGATATTTTTATATTAGGGATTCCAGTGCGTTTGATTTCATTTTCGCGCATTTGCGCCAGATAATCTTTACCACTTGTAGAAATATTACGCAGCTCGTCGAGGGTTTCACTCACCCCGCTGTTGATGACATTCCCTTTGGATATCAAAGAAGAGGGTTCGGGCATCACCTCCTTTTTAATCCTTTCCCTGATCTGGAAACAGGGATTCAACTGATCCCCTACGTTCTTAAAGGGTTCGCAACCCTGGCTGGCCAGGCACAAATCCCTGATGGGTTCGATGGCATCCAGGGCCTTTTGCACTTGCAGCACCTCCCTGGGGTTTATTTTATTGACGGCAACCTTCGAAATCAAACGCTCCAGGTCTCCAATTTGCCGGATATACTTTTCCAGTTGCTCTGCCAATTCATGGTTGTTAAACAAATAGTCAACTACCTCATGTCGCTCCTGGATGAGAGACTTTTCTTTTAAAGGTAAAACCATCCATCTTTTGAGCATGCGACTTCCCATAGGAGATAAGGTATGATCTATCACATCTATCAGAGTAGTGGCATTCTCATTCATGGTGTGCAACAGCTCAAGATTACGAATGGTAAATTTATCGAGCCACACATATCGGCTTTCATCAATCCTTGATATGCGTGCGATATGCTCAAGCTGATCGTGCCGGGTTTCCGAAAGATAATGCATAGCTGCACCGGCAGCAATGATACCATTCTCAATTTCCTCAATACCAAACCCTTTGTAAGAAACCGTTCCGAAATGTTTTAACAGCAAATCATCGGCAAATTCACGGGTAAAAACCCAATCATCCAGGCCCGATGTGTAATATTTACCAGGGAAAGTCTCGTGCAATTCACGCAGGCGGTTTTTCTGTACCACTACTTCGCTGGGCCTGAAACTTTGGACCAGTTTATCCACATACTCTTTGCTGCCCTGGTCCACATAGAATTCGCCGGTAGAAACATCCAGAAATGCAATGCCGCATTCATTTCCCTGCAGATGGATACCCGCAAGAAAGTTGTTCTCTTTGTGCTCAAGGACTTTATCACTAAAAGCCACCCCAGGGGTTATTAATTCAGTAACACCACGTTTTACGAGCTTTTTGGCTTGTTTGGGGTCTTCAAGCTGATCGCAGATAGCTACCTTCTGTCCGGCCCTCACAAGTTTGGGCAAATAGGTATCCAGGGCGTGATGTGGAAATCCTGCAAGCTCAACATAAGATGCTGCACCATTAGCACGCCGGGTTAAAATGATACCCAGTATTTCTGAGGTTTTTACAGCATCCTCACCGAATGTCTCATAAAAGTCTCCTACCCTGAACAACAATAATGCTTCAGGATACTTCCCCTTGATGGCATAATATTGCTTCATCAAAGGTGTCTCAACAGGTTTCTGGGGTGTTTTTGCCAAGTTTTAGGGTTTTTATTTTCAACGCAAACCTACACATTTTTTTCTTTCTGGCGAACTGGTTTTACATCTGTTTTGGCTATAAGAGAGGATCAGCAAAAGGTGAGTGTTTCTAAAAATTTTCTCACCCAGGTGACTAAAAAATAAAGCTGACATAAAGCCTTTGTTTTTCTTTAGGTTTATGCAATAGTATAAGATGGATTCTGATCGTCTGTAATGCCATAAAACACTGACAATCTGCTATCATTTTCATTTTTTTTAAACTATCTTAACAACCAACACTCCTTCGGTTTTTCAGATGGATGAAAACAGCTATCATATTTACATTTAATGATGCCACCCCGTCTCTTTTATAGTCATGCTTACAGACACCAACTCTGCATTCTATTCTTAACTTTTTTACACTGTTAATCCCTCCATACCACGCAAAAAAAAGATTAAAATCAGGCAAAAGAAAGATAAACGTTAAAAATACCATTGTCTGGCAAATCAATTTGTTTACTTTTGTTGAGCATTACAATTTTAAACCAAAATTATTTATTATGTATTCAAAAAAGTCAGTTTTGCAAAAAGCTTTCACTTTCCTCCTGGTAACCATGTTCAGCGTCGGACTCTTCGCCCAGATTCCAGGACAGCAACCAGCAGCTCCAGCTCCCGCAGATTATTCCGATGAAGAGTTGCAGCAGTTTGCCAATGCAGTGATGCAGGTAATGGTTATTCAGGAAGAAAGCCAGATGCAAATGGTTAATGTAATTGAGCAAAACAATATCAGTGTTGATCGCTTTAACGAGATGCTCATGGAAAGTCAGCAACAAGGACCCGAAAACATTGATGCCAGCGAAGAAGAACTTGCTGCATTCAATCAATCCATGACCGATGTTCAAAATATGCAGATGGAAATGCAGGAAGATATGATGGAAGCCATCGCAGATACCGGTCTGGAAGTAGATACTTATCAGAACATTATGCAAGCTTACGAACAAAACCCGGAAATAAAAACCAGGGTAGACGCCATAATGGAAGATATGGAATAAGCAGCGCATCAAGTATTGCAAGCTTTTTGCAATTGAAATTTTGAGTAAGGCTCTATAGCCTTACCCCTTAAGAAAAAGAAAAAATGCGAAAATCACATTTCGTGTTTTTTCTTTTTTTATTTTAGCCAATGGTAAGTCACAACAAATCACCTCACAACCCAAATTAGTCAGTGGCTCACCCTGAAATTTTATTGCAGGGGGCAAACCAATCTTATATGCTACGTGTTATCCTTTTAAGGATAAAAATACGCAAAACAGACAAAGCCTCTATAAACCAACATCTATTATTATGACCCAGTCAAAACATTCAAAAAACACACCTAAGTTGGGGGGCACCCAAGCAAAGGACACAAATGGTGAAATCAAAAATGGTTCTCCGTTTTTTTCATTTTTAAAAAAACATCCAACTGCAGTGGTTGCTGTAATTGCACTGATTTTATTGGGTGGGCTTTATTTATGGATGGACTACCAAAACAAAAAAGACCGGAATGCAATTATCGGACAGGTAGAAAGCAAGGTGGCAGAAAAAAACGAAGAGATGCTTCGCCTGATTACCCGCCCTATGGTTTGGAGCATTCGTTCTGAAATTATGCGCGGGAACCTTGACCAGATCAGTATTTTTACTGCCGACCTGGTGCGGGAAAGAAATTTTGAGTACATACATGTTATTGATGATGAGGGTCAAATCATCGTATCAACGGACAAGAAGCGGGAAGGGGAACCTGTGGGTGCAGTAATTGACAGGGGGCTTACATTGGCAGACAATACCCGTATATTGCACGATGATAATTCCCTTATGGTTGTGGCCCCTGTAATGGGCTACGACAAGAGGCTGGGAACCTTGGTAATTAGCTATAAACCTGAGTCTTTTATACTTAATCAGAAAGGTGAAGAAATAGAATGAGCTTGTGTAGATCTATATTTGGTCGCAACAAAATAGCCCTGAAGGTTTTACACCAACAGGGCTATTTTGCTCTCGGTACCCGGAGCCGGGCTCGAACCGGCACGGCCGCAATGGCCACAGGATTTTAAGTCCTGGGTGTCTACCAATTCCACCATCCGGGCATTT
>SLQX01000124.1 GCA_007131245.1 Bacteroidales bacterium | reverse complement strand
TAACCTGGCGGCAGGATTTCAGGGCATTGGCCAAACCTTCCAAGTCGTCCGATTCATTGCTGAGATCATATTCGGCCATGACAAAATCGTGCAGGTAAGTCCAGTCTTCAATAGACGCTACATCCCACCCTGTTGGACAGATACCCCTTGAATCGCGCAAAGCGAAAGAGTTGTAAAGAGCACCATAGGCGTTGAGCACATCTGAATCAGAATGCAGACCTTCAATGTTGTTGTGATCTAAAATGTGAACTAAAGCATCTTGTGCCATAGTAAGAACCGGACCTGCGAGGATGGAGTCACCGTTATTATAATGCCGGGTTCTGAGGTTTTTGGCAAGCCATTCCCTGTTGCCTATGGTTACTGTGGGGTAAACGTTTCCTTCCACATCGGTTACCACTCCAGGTAATGAATACACGGGCCATTCGTGGGGTGGCAATATTAGGTGATGAGTGGGTGTTTCCTCGTCCAGCAAATCATTATTGACCCACAACTCTCCCAGTATCCCCGCTCTCACATCGAAAACCTGGGCATCTGCATTCACGCTAAGATAAGGAGCAACAATCAGCTGCGATTGCTCCTGCCCTGCAATAAAACTTTTCAGACTTGATTCTACATAGATGGCGGCATGGTTGTCTTCATGCCCCGTGCCAGGCACCATGCTGCCGGATTCAAAGGAACCTTCCACCTGCCAGGTTTCAGTCCAGGGAGGATACTCTCCATAAGTGTACATAGAACCGAAATTGGTGCTGTACAATCCTTCAAATCCATATTGAAAAGAATCTGCTCCGGCAAAACCCCCTTTGAATACAAGATCAAATCTCAGTTGCACATAAAGGGTCAAGGGACCAACATTAAAAGGTATCCACTGGCTTTCAAAGAAAGTTTTACGATCTTCTATTTCCTGTGTAGTTGCGGTAGTTTCAATGGATGCCTGAATCCCATACATGATATCATCGTTCACCTTTAATCCATATAAGGTTATACCGGGATGCACATCGTCAATCTGTATTTGATTTTGTAACGTAGGTTCAAAAAGGAAATATCCTTCATCAATCATAATGGTTGTCATGTGCCCATCATCACCATCTATTTCAAATGTTCTCCCAGAGAGATCAAAAGCATTGTTGTCTCCGGTCTTTATGCCCGACATAAGATAAAGAGGGGGTTCGTCAAAAATGAGCTGGCCGGATGCAAAGGTTTCGTTTGGCTCTTCAAAAAACAGACCGTAATGATGGTTGAGGTCGAGGGTTTTGAAAACCTCTCTGAGGTTAGCCTGCCGGGTTTGTACAAGGGTTTGGCCATTTTGCAACTCCCAGCTTATCACCGTGCGCATATACTGCGGTTCCATGGTGCCCAGCAAAACACTTCCGGTTTCTATCAATGATGTAATATCTCCATCATAGGTGTACTGGCCGCTTTCATTGTCACCCTGCAAAAGTTCCATGTAATAATCTTCAGCCTGCACCACCATGTCATCAAGTTCATATAATGAAATTGAAGTTACATCAGAATAAAAAGGATCGCAGTTTCCGGCAATGACTTGTGCACGATAAAAAGTGGATTCACTTGCCACAAACATTAAAGTGTCATGAATTGCTTCGGGAATATCTTCCCACACTTCACCATCGACCGAGATCTGCCATTGTACTTCTTCTCCAACATATTCGCCCAGCCTGAGAACGACAGTTTCGTTTACTTCTACACTGTTGACCGATCTTAACTGATAGACTTTCTGTGCATTGAGCCCATGGCTAATGACTACCAGCAAAAACATTATAATGAATGCAAGGTATTTTATTTTTAAATCTTTCATAATCCAGTTGTTTAAAAGATAATCAATCGATGTGTCCTAAAGGAATTTCCGGGCTGGGAAGTTGCCCTGATGAAATAGACTCCTTTTCCTAAAAACCCTACATTGAGCTCCTGAATAAAGTGGCTCCCATTAATGTTGTTTTGCTCATAAAAGACTAGCTTACCTGCAATATCATAAATATGAATATCCAGAGATTTGCTGGCTTTCTGCAAGTTTACCTCCATGGTAAACTGCCCGGAATTGGGATTGGGATAAACATTCAACCAGTCTTGTTTCACGACTGTATCGGCTACTGACATTTCATAGCAGTTTTCCACATTGGGCTGATAAATGCCAATATCGATGTAAGTGATGCTATCTGCTTTTTTAACATCTGGAGTGCCAGCATTTCCAGCCCAGGACGTAAATGCCTGGAGAGCAATTGTCAATAGCAGGGTAAGGAACAACGCCAACGAGATAAATGTTTTTTTCATTATGACAAGTGTTTATTTAGTAGATAGGTTAAACTTAAGCTTTAAAGTCATATATGCATTGTTACACAACCCGTATGGGCTATGATTAGCAAAATGGTTCGTGAAAAAATGAATGAAACTTGCATGAGCACCGATCGCTCAAAAAAGAAGATGAACCGAACGAAGTGAGCTCATGAGCACCAATATTAATGTAATTTGCGAATAAAGCAGGACCATGAAAGTTCCCCCGCATTAGTGGTGACAAGCATCATACCAATGAATTAACTCAATAATTATCTGATGAAATCAATAACCTTAATCCAAAAGGGAGGGAAAAACTGATTAAAGTTAAAGCACGTTAATGCCTCGCTAAAATAATAAAAAAACGATTACATCCTATTTTTTATCCTGGCTTTACTGTGTTCTGACGCTATTTATACCCGGTCTAAATAACAGGCTTTGCAATCATATAAACCCAATAATTGAACATCAAGAAATGCTTCGCTTACAATTCACAGTTGATTCAAGTGTTATCAGGAAGGGGGTAAACTCACCGTCCAGTGAATCAGGTTATCAGCTGAGAGGCTGGAGAAACTTATCCCGTCACAATAATTGACTCAGATTTTTTTTGGAAACAATCTCCGGTAAATGTATTGTTTTTTACATCAACTCTTTCCTGAATCACTACATTGTGATTCTGACCGGAAAGAATCGCACATGAACACATATCATCGAAACACATGCCGCTAATTTACAGGCAGATACAATCTTCCTCCAGGGTGAAGAGGTGACCCTGACTCGTCGATCATAGAATGTGAATAACCTTGCTGATGGATGGATGCCAACTACCATCAACCTAATGAGTGGAGTTTCCACAGGTACATGTATTTTGATGGGGCATCCGTTAAAGTAAGATTAGTAAACGGGATAACTTATTGCAGGTTTGTAATTTCACAAACCATAACGTTGAAATTTTCTGTTGCTCATTTTTACCATTCCTGTTTTTAATATTCTGGTCTCATTAAAACATCGGTTAATTTTTGATCTGATTCATCGGAGCCTGGATTTAAATTTGAATAGTTTTAAAAAGGTGAAACAAAATGTTTTGACCCTTTTGTTTTTAGTAGTTTTTTTCAAACCTTTGACCTTAATACAATAGAATAAAGATCGTGCATTTATAAATGGCAAAGGGTTCTTTTTCTCTGAGTTTTCAAACCAGCACTTCTTCAACCAGCGAATCCTTTAATAGTCTAATACGAGCCGGTCAAAAAAACAACTTGCCTGGGTATTAAGCGATAGATAAGGCTTTAAAATATACGACAAAAAATAATGGGATGTACAACACATATCACTTGAAAAGAAAATTTTAAGAACATGAAACGATTTAAAATGATTAGCGTGATCCTCTTGATAGGTAGCATGGTTTTCCTGGGTCTGTATGCCTTTTCATACTTTAAAGTACAGCACATCAACAGGGATTATGCACCAATTGGTGATTTTGTTAGTGTTGAAAACATAGATTTACATTATGTGCGTGGAGGTTCCGGACAGCCGGTGATATTGCTTCATGGCAGGGATGGGGCCCTGCAGGAGTACACATATTCTTTTTTTGATCAGCTTGCCGAAAAACATGACGTTATTGCTTTTGACCGCCCGGGTTACGGTCATAGTGAGTGGCCTGCTAACAAAACCCTTTCTCTGAAAACACAAACACGATTGATCAATAAGGCTTTGGAAAAGCTACAGATAGAAAACCCGGTTCTGGTGGGACACTCATATGGTGGCGCAGTGGTTTTACAATACCTGGCGGATTACCGGGATAAGGTAAGTGGTGCTGTATTACTGGCACCTGTTTCGCATATGGACAATCCCCCGGATGGAGCTCTTTTTCTGTTTCCAAAAATTCCTGTTTTGGGTCCAATATTAACACATACCTTATTGGTACCCTTTGGCAAAACGTTTGCCGCGCAAATATATGAACAGGCATTTTATCCCCACACCCCCAACGAAGATTATGTGGACACTATGACTGCCCTGTATTTGCGGCCTTCTAACTTTACAGCCACCGCTGGTGAGCTGTCGGTTATGCATCAATCAGTCCGGGCATTAACTCCTCACTACAAATCAATCAGTACCCCGGTAACCATTATTTTTGGAACTGAAGATCAAATGCTGGACTGGAAAAATGATGGACAGCGCCTGGCGGATGCCTTGCTCAATGCTGAACTTATTAAAATAGAGGGCGCCGGACACAAACTACACCACACCCATCCCCAGCTGGTAATTAAAAAAATACGCCATGCAGCAGCACTATTCAGATAACTGAATCAGAAGGTAAATCCATTTCCTGTGCCTGAATTTTAACTCTAATTCATTGTTCTGAAGTGAATATTTTATCCTGCAAAACAGATTATCAGATTAGGGATAAGGTTCCTTTTTGCTAAATAAAAAAGCAATGAGTTTGTTTCCTGACCCTACGATAGAACCGCCAGGCAACAACAATGTAAGCCCCTAAGCCTTTACAGCATCATTTTATGTAATCCAACAAAACTCCCTAATGAGACGCCCCACTCAATTGTTGTTACGCATTACATATTGGCACTCCGGGTAAAAACTCCAAACGATGTGCTTTCCTTCAAAAATGAAACCGCGATATCACTTAATAAAATTTGAGTAAATCACTGACGAACCAGGGCTTTTAAAAGTATACTTTTGCATCTGTGGAAAAACCAGTTCCTTTTACCGGAATTTTTTAACATTTCCAGGTATGTATTACATCTGGGAAAATCAAGTATGTTTTTCTGATTGTTGCAAAATCCTGAAGGGGCCGTGCCTCCTTTAGTTCATTAAAAGCCTTATGGTAGATCTAAAGATAAAGGGTACCCTACTGTAGTGTGCACTGAAAAAATAGTAATTTTGCCGTCTTTTTTAGTTAAGCAGTTTCCGGTTTTCAGGTTCAGGGTTTAATTTGTACACAACAAAACTTCTAATACAGCAGGATGATGAATATCATTGAACACCAGGGCCTGCAAAATGAATAGCTTTCAGGGCAGACCATTTTCAAAAATGAGAATGGGACTGAGTGGGCGGAGCTGTATCCACCCAGAAAGTCATTAACTATGGCCCTTTCTTTTTTTGACCAACAAACAATTCCCATAGCACCTTAACTTTAAATAAAAATATGAACAAGCCATTTTTCTCAAACTTTCTCCTATTGTTTCTGGGGATTTTTCTGCTAACAGCCTTGCAACCCGCACACTCCCAAAACATCGACCAGGTTGATTTCAGCTCAATCAAGGTAGATGAACTCTCAGACCAACAGATACGGCAGTTCCTGGAGCGCGCCGAAACCACAGGTATGAGCGAACAAGAGCTTGAGGCAGAAGCCCTCAACAGGGGTATGCCCTATAGTGAGGTTCGCAAATTGCGTACCCGTATCGCCATGTTGGAAGAGGATGACAAAGAGCTAACAGAAGTCGACCAGGGTGAGCGCAGGAGGGTGTCTGACGCTCAACATCTTTCACAAAAGGGGGAAACTTTGCAACAGAAAGCACCCGGTGATTTAGAGATTTTTGGATACCAACTGTTCCGGCGACAGAACCTGAGCTTTGAACCCAGCCTCAATATCCCCACACCCAAAAATTACACACTGGGGCCGGGAGATCAACTGCTCATTGATATTTGGGGCGCTTCACAGCAATCCTATGAACTGACCGTTTCACCAGAAGGCCAGGTACAAATCAGCAACCTGGGTCCCATTCAGGTGAGTGGACTTACCATCGAGGAAGCATCTGAGCTGATCAAAAGAAGGCTTGGAAGTATATACTCAGGCCTGCGGGGTAGCCAACCCAGCACTTTTGCACAAGTAAGTCTTGGCAACGTCAGAAGCATTAATGTCACCATTGCCGGTGATGCATATATGCAGGGAACATATACCTTGCCGGCCTTTGCTACTGCTTTCAATGCATTGTACCTGGCTGGCGGACCCTCTGCAAAAGGCTCCTTTCGCGACATTAGAATTATGCGTCAGGGCCAGGAGGTTGCACAACTCGACCTTTACGACTTCCTGCTCAAAGGAGAAACCCAGCATAATATTCGGCTGCGCGATGAAGACATCATTTTTATTGAATCTCATAAAAGCAGGGTAACCTTGGCGGGTGAAGTGATTAGACCGGCCATCTACGAATTGAAACAAAATGAAACACTGACCCAGCTTATTCAATATGCCGGAGGTTTCTCAGCATCTGCTTTCACAAAACACCTGCAGGTAGACCGAAAAACAGAAAGCCAGCGAAAAATACTTAATGTGGACCAGGAGCTATTTTCATCTTTCCTCATGCAACCGGGTGATGAAATAGAGGTGGGCGAAATTCTGGATTTATATGAAAACCGGGTGAGGATTCGCGGAGCAGTATACCGTGAAGGCGATTTCGCCTTACAGCAAGGGATGCAACTAACCCAGCTGGTGAAAATGGCCGAAGGTGTGCGGGAAGATGCCTTCCTGCAAAGAGTAGCTTTATACCGCCTGAAAGATAACCTGGAGATTGAGGTAATAGACCTGAATCTGTATGAGATCATGCAAGGTGATGCACCCGACTTTAACCTCCAAAAAGAGGACTTACTCAGAATCAGTTCTGTGCTGGAAATGCAGGAGGAACGCACCGTGCGTATCATAGGCGAAGTCCAACAGCCAGGTAGCTTTCAATGGGCCCACGGACTCAGTCTGGGGGAAGTTATACGCAAAGCTGATGGCCTTAAAGATGCAGCATCCCTGGCCAGGGTGGAGATAGCACGCAGGGTCTCCGACCGTACAGCAACAAGCACCGGGCAAGCCACAACAGAAGTTTTCTCATTTTCCCTGGATGAAAACCTGGACATGGAAGATGAAGCCGCTGCTTTCCTGCTGCATCCCTTTGATATGATATTTGTACGTCGCTCACCGGGTTATCAAACCCAGCAATTGGCTCAGATTAGAGGAGAAGTTAACTTTCCGGGAAGTTATGCAATAACCCGGAAAAATGAATCTGTCGCCAATTTGGTGCAACGTGCAGGAGGATTAACCCAGGAAGCTTATCTGCCTGGTGCCACATTGTTGCGGCAAACAGATGCTGACCGGGCAGAAAGAATACGTAGACTGCAGGCCCTGGAAACGGGACAAATGCAGATTATAACCGATACCCTGGAACAAACAGATAAACACTACATAGGCATTGATTTGGAACACATCCTGGAGAACCCCGGTTCACAACATGACTTAATTCTTAAAGAAGGTGACATCCTGGAAATCCCCCGCCAGATGCAAACGGTAAGGATGACAGGTGCCGTTCTGCATCCTACCTCTGCACCCTATCAGCCACGCCAGGGCGTAAGAAGCTATATCTCACAGGCAGGGGGGTTTGCCGACAATGCCAGGAAAAGAAATATATATGTTGTTTACCCCAACGGAATGGTTGATCGCACCCGAAGTTTTATGGGGATACGGTCCTACCCCACCGTTAAGCCCGGTTCAGAAATCATTGTCCCCCAAAAACCCGAACGCGAGCCTCGCACATTGCAGGAAACCATCGCCATCAGCTCGGCTGTCAGCTCCCTGGCGCTGGTAATCGTAACGTTGATTAATCAGTTTTAAAATAGGTGAAAGGTGAAAGCTCAAAGGTGAAAGGAGCTGGAAGCTGAGGTTGAAACCCGAAGTCCCTTGACCGGTGGGCGGCGAAGCTCGAAGCTGGAAGCTGGAAGGAAAGAGGGCTGAGGAATTTCCAGCTTCTGAAAGAACTGGAAGCTTCCGGATAAAGTGCGAAGACGGTAATTAACTGCACCTGCCCCAGCGGGGCAAAATATCGATAGAAAATGGAGTTGCAACAATATCCGGCGCCGGAAAAGGTTGTTGCAGGAAGACAGGAAGGTTATGCCAGCGCAACAGAAGGCTTAAAGGTGAAAGCTGAAAGGAATGATTCACAGCTCAAAATTGATATTATGAACAATAATCTTGCATTTAAGGACTTAAAGGTATGGCATAAAGCTGTAGAACTTGCAGATGAGGTTATAGCTGCTTTAGAAACCCTGAATACACATGGTCATCATTACCGGTTAAAGGAACAGGTCGAAGCTGCCGTTACATCCATATCCTGCAACATTGCTGAAGGAAAAGGAAGATTTTCAATAAAGGAGTATACCCATTTCCTTTACATTGCGAGAGGCTCTATCTACGAAACGATAACCCTTCTGACGATTTTCAAAAAAAGAGGTTGGATAACAGATTCGGCCTATTCAGAATTTGAAAATAAGTCCATAGAAATTATATCTATGCTCAAAGGCCTCATCAACTCCATCAATAAACCCAAAACCGACATTAAATAATTGACCACAAAAAAAGCACGCTGGAAAATAAAAGAAGGCTGAATAATAGAAAGAATCCTTTCACCTTTGAGCTCTTCCCCCTTTGAGCTTTCACCTTTCAGCTTTCACCTATCTAATTCAAAGAAATCAATCTAAATCTAATAAATAATGACCGAACAACCCTCTCCCGCTAAACAAGCACCCTCTGACGAAATCGATCTCATCGAAGTCATTCGCCATATCTGGAACGGGCGGTGGCTCATTGCAAAGGTTACCCTGGCATTTATGGTGCTGGGCCTGGTGATTGCCTTTACCACCACCGAGCAGTACAAAGCAGAGGCCCGGCTGCTACCTGAAACTTCTGAGGGCCCCGGGGGTAGCGCAAGCCAGCTTTTAAGGCAGTTTGGAGGAGCAGGAGGGTTTAACTTACCCATGGGTGAAGGTGCAGATGCCATTCGCCCCGACCTGTACCCGGATGTGCTTCAATCAACACCTTTTTATATCCACTTGATGGATCAGCCCATCAGACTGGATAAAAAGAATGAAACCACCGTAAGTGCCTTCAACTACGTGGATGAACATATGAGCTCAGGTGGTTTAATCAGCATTTTGAGAACATACACCATTGGTCTTCCGGGTACTATCGTCGGCTGGTTTGGCAGCAATGAGGAAGAGCCCCCTGCAACAATGGAAGCTTCCGATGACATCCCCCACCTGAACAGGGCACAATTCGAGGCGGTCAAAAAGCTACGCGACCGCATCAGTGCCAGCATAGACCAGCGTACAGGTGTCATCAGCATCTCAGCCGAATTCCCCGACCGCCGCGTAGCAGCACAAATAGCACAATACACGGTAGAATATCTCACCGACTATATCACCGAATATCGCATCCAAAAAGTCCAAAAAGACCTGGAATTTGTGAAAGAACGCTACGAAGAGAAAAAGCAGGAATTCCACCAGGCACAAATTAACCTGGCCCGCTTCCGCGACGCCAACCGCAACATCGTCTCCGCCGCCGCCCAAACCGAAGAACAACG
>SLQX01000239.1 GCA_007131245.1 Bacteroidales bacterium | reverse complement strand
TATTTTGCTCTCGGTACCCGGAGCCGGGCTCGAACCGGCACGGCCGCAATGGCCACAGGATTTTAAGTCCTGGGTGTCTACCAATTCCACCATCCGGGCATTTGATTTACGAGCTTGTGAAATAACGCTAAGCAGGGCTAAAAAAAAACCTCTTTAGCAGAGGTTTTAGAGCGGAAAACGAGATTCGAACTCGCGACCCCGACCTTGGCAAGGTCGTGCTCTACCAGCTGAGCTATTTCCGCGTTTTGGTTGTTTGCGGTTGCAAATATACGCATGTTTTTGAAATTCCAAAAACTTTTTTTGTTTTTTTGTTTCAACCTTACCGTTGCCCTTGAAAACAACCTGGGGAAATACAAAACAACACCACATCCCACATCCACAGTATAAGGGCAAACGGGGAACATTTTTCTATGCTACCATCTTCCATTGGTAGCCATCAAAAAAATGTGTAGGTTTGCCCCCTCAAATTATAATGGCATGACCATGGAAAAATATGTAGAGCAGCTAACTCAGGAAACAGCCATCAACGGCTGGCAGATAGCCAGGACACTGGAATTATTAAAAACCGGAGCCACAGTGCCTTTCATTTCGCGTTACCGTAAAGAAGCCACAGGCTCACTGGACGAAGTACAAATTACCCGTTTACGCGACAGGCTCCAACAACTGGAAGAACTGGACAAAAGACGTGAAACCATTCTGACCAGCATTACTGATCAGGATAAACTCACGCCCAAACTGGAAAAACAAATCCGTGAAGCCACTACCATGGCACTTTTGGAGGACCTTTACCTTCCCTATAAACCCAAGCGAAAAACAAGAGCAACCAAAGCTGTTGCCAAAGGATTGGAGCCCCTGGCCAGGATACTTTTTTCGCAAAACCCGGTAAATGTGGAAGAAAAAGCCCGTTCATTCATAAATGACACAAATGAAATTCCCGACACAGAAACCGCACTGGCCGGAGCAAGAGACATTATTGCAGAGTGGATAAACGAAGATAGTGGCGCCCGTCAACGGGTGCGCCGGTTATTTGAACGCAAAGGTCAAATCCATTGCCGGGTAGCCAAAGGCAAGGAAGAGGAAGGGCACAAATACAAGAACTGGTTTAACTGGAATGAGCCCCTGGACAAAGCACCCTCTCACAGAATACTGGCTATGTTCAGGGGAGAGAATGAAGGTTTCCTTAAGGTAAACATACACCCTGAACAGGAACAGGCATTGGAGGTACTGGAAAGGATTTTTGTAAAAGACCGGCATGAATCCTCTCAGCATGTAAGCATTGCGGCCAAAGACAGCTATAAAAGATTAATGTCGCCCTCCATGGAAACAGAAATGCGGCAGTTTTACAAAAGAAAAGCCGATGAAGAAGCCATAAAAGTATTTGCTGAAAATCTCCGCCAACTGCTGTTAGCACCTCCTCTGGGAGAAAAAAACATTCTGGCCATAGACCCTGGCCTCAGAACAGGCTGTAAAGTAGTTTGCCTTGATCGCCAGGGAAACCTTTTACACAATGAAAATATATACCCCCATCCACCCCATAACAAACGCAAAGAAGCAGCTGCCAAAATTCAAAGCCTGGTAAATGCATACCAGGTGGAAGCTATTGCCATAGGCAATGGAACCGGGGGACGCGAAACAGAATCCCTGATTCGAAGCATCCGCTTTCCCACCGATATCATGGCAATGATGGTCAATGAAAGTGGTGCATCGGTTTACTCTGCATCTGCAACTGCCAGAGAGGAGTTTCCTGAATACGATGTAACGGTGCGGGGAGCTGTAAGTATTGGTCGTCGTCTGGCCGATCCTTTGGCAGAACTTGTGAAAATTGACCCCAAATCCATTGGAGTGGGGCAGTATCAGCACGATGTGGATCAAAAGCTACTCAAACAAAGTCTGGATGATGTTG
Organism: Bacteroidales bacterium; assembly: GCA_007131245.1. Classification (GTDB taxonomy): domain Bacteria; phylum Bacteroidota; class Bacteroidia; order Bacteroidales; family UBA7960; genus SKVR01. The sequence continues at coordinate 26,796 of SLQX01000239.1, read as the reverse complement.
TAGTTAGCTCGGTAAATGCCGTAGGGGTAGAAGTAAACACAGCCAGCAAAGAGTTGCTGGCATATGTTTCGGGGCTGGGTCCTGCCCTGGCTGCCAATATTGTGACCTATCGCCAGCAAAACGGACCATTCGTCAGCAGAGCTGCTCTGAAAAAAGTTCCCCGTTTCGGTGCCAAAGCCTTTGAACAAGCCGCCGGCTTTCTTAGGGTGAACCAAAGCAAAAACCCCCTGGATCAAAGTGCGGTACATCCTGAAAGCTACCATATTGTACAGGCCATGGCCAAAGACCTTGGAGTAAGTATTGGTGACCTGATGAAAACAGAATCTTTGAGGAAACAAATTAACATCCAAAAATACAAATCAGAAACCGTGGGTTTGCCTACCCTCAAGGATATCCTTTCAGAGCTGGAAAAACCGGGTCGTGACCCTCGCAAAGAGATAGCGTTTTTTGAGTTTGACCGTTCGGTAAAAAATATTCAGGACCTCAAGCCCGGCATGAAACTACCCGGAATCGTTACCAACATAACTGCATTCGGAGCTTTTGTGGATGTGGGTGTACACCAGGACGGATTGGTGCATATCAGCCAACTGGCCAACCGTTTTGTTAGCAACCCCGCTGAAGTGGTTAACCTGAACCAGAAAGTAATGGTCTCCATCCTGGAGGTGGATGTGGAGAGGAAACGAATTCAAATGAGCCTGAAAGACCACGAGGAATAATCACAGAAACAAGAGATTAATGTAGAGCTGAGCCAGACAGGTGTTAATGAGGGGCCGCTCTCTCCAACAGGTTTTGGGGAGCATCCCACAATGATTTTTGGCACCCTAAACCCCGGAACACTCCTGTGGCAGGGGTAAAAAACTACTTATATCCAAACCTGCCCAGCTGCAAGTCATTGTCGCGCCAATTCTTATTCACTTTCACGTGCAGGTCGATAAAAACCTGTTTCCCAAGGAATTTTTCAATCTCTTTCCTGGATTCAACACCGATTTTTTTCAGCGCTTTGCCCTTATGTCCGATCAAAATTCCCTTTTGAGAATCGCGAACCACATGGATAACACAACGAATATGTACCATTTTCTCATCCTCTTTAAAGGAATCCACACTCACCTCAACCGAATAGGGGATCTCTTTCTGATAGTTCATCAGTATTTTCTCCCTGACAATTTCACTTACAAAAAATCGAACAGGGCGATCGGTGAGATCATCTTTGCTGTAATAAGGGGGTGATTCGGGCAAAAGCTCAATGATTTTAGCCATTACCTGGTCGAGGTTAAAATTATTCAATGCAGAAATGGGCAATATGTAAAAATCGGGATATTGCTTTTTCCACTGTTCGCATTTTTCAACCACCTGGTCCTGGGTGGCAAGATCAATTTTATTGATAAGCAACAACACAGGGGTGTTGGTATTTTTGAGCTTTTCCAGGGTTTGAGTGTCATCAAAATCATTGTCAACCTGCGATATAAGCAGGAAAAGATCAGCATCTTCCATAGCAGTATGCACAAAACTCATCATGTACTCCTGTAACTTATAGCCCGGCTTAATGATACCAGGCGTATCAGAAAATACAATCTGGTAATCATCCTCGTTGGCAATACCAAGTATGCGATGGCGGGTGGTTTGCGCTTTGGGTGTTATAATGGATAGGTTTTCTCCCAGCAGGGCGTTCATCAGGGTGGATTTCCCAACGTTGGGTTTGCCGAGGATATTTACAAAGCCGGCCTTATGCGTCATAATGGATTTTTTTACTATGAAAAAATACTGATCGACAATGCGATACAGCTAAAGAGGATACAAAATTACAACTTTTCCATGAAAAAATGCCAATAGCATTTGTAGGTGTAAAATATTTACGTATCTTTGCACCTGCAAAAGAGGAGATAAAAACTCCTTATTTTACAAAAAAGCTCATAAGTATACAAAACGGCAACGTTTTCAAGATATATTGCGGGGTGGAGCAGTGGTAGCTCGTCGGGCTCATAACCCGAAGGTCGCAGGTTCGAATCCTGTCCCCGCTACTAAAAAACCCTGACTATCACCTGATAGTCAGGGTTTTCTATTTACAAAAGGTTGCAAACTGGTCAACCTTTTACATCCGCAATATCACCCTACACAATGAATCGCCCACCTAAACTTTTCACATATGCTTATTTTAGGTTATACTGTCAATAGCTATTGGTCAGGCAAACACTCATCCTAAAAGCTTGAAGATATTCGGGAAGACTGCCATGGGTATAAACGCTCCCTGGAAGCAAAGTTTTCGCATAATTCATTGTGACCCCGCTTGAGAAAGGCAGATCCCATTACTTTACTGGTAAGCTGAGGCAATTTACGATATTCAAAAAAAGCCATATTATTCTTTGTGGGTATGAATGAATGGTTTATTTTTGGGGCTTCAAATCTCAAACCAATCTATTGACTTTCAATTAAAAAATAATTATGAGCGAACAGGACAAATCTAAAAAAAACGGTGTTTTCAAGAAAATACTGGATAAAGTAGAAATTGTGGGCAACAAACTGCCCCAGCCGGTGACTTTATTTGCCATATTAATGGGCGTTGTGCTGATCCTTTCCTGGATATTCGGAGGCATTAGTGTATTAAAGCCGGGTACCGGAGGTGATACTGGCATAGCAGAAGAGTTTATTGTGGTGGAAAACCTGCTGACCAAAGAGGGTATACAGCGGATATTCACAAGCATGGTTGATGTTTTTGCTACCTTCCCGCCTCTGGGCTTAGTTCTTGTGGTTATGCTGGGTATTGGTGTAGCTGAGCACACCGGCATGATTGCTGTCGCTCTGAAAGTTTTTGTTTCCAAAGTACCTAAATATTTGATTACTTTCTCCATTGTTGTGGCAGGTATGGTAAGCTCTGTTGCAGCAGATGCCGGTTATGTGGTATTGATTCCCATGGGTGCGGCACTATTTATGGGGATGGGGCGACACCCGCTTGCAGGTATTGCAGCTGCCTTTGCCGGGGTATCGGGTGGATTTGGAGCCAACTTCCTTCCCACCGGCCTTGACCCCATGATTGCAGCCTTTACCGAACCAGCCGCAAATATTATTGACGCGGCCTATACCGTTAACCCCCTCTCAAACTATTACCTGATGGCTGCATCAGTTCCTCTTGTAGGGATTGCGGGAACATGGGTTACCGAAAAAATTGTTGTACCCCGCCTGGGATCTTACAAACCGGAAGGCGAAATGCTGGCCGATGACTCCAACAACGAAGTTACACCCGTAGAGCGAAAGGCCCTGAAATGGTCCTTACTCTCTGTATTGATAGTTATTGCACTGGTTGCTGTAGCTGTTGTTCCCGAAAACGGACTGCTCAGGCAAGAAGGTGAACAAAGCTTCCAGCCTTTTTACAACTCACTGGTGCCCATCATGTTCCTCATATTCTTTGTAGCCGGTTTGGTATATGGTATTGTATCCAAAACCATTAAAACGGATAAGGATGTCTCCGACATGACTGCCAAATCCATGTCTACCATGGGCTTGTACATTGTCATTGCTTTTGTGGCAGCTCAATTCGTAGCTTACTTTAATTGGTCAAACCTGGGGAGTGTACTCGCCGTAAAAGGTTCCGACGGGCTGAATGCCATTGGATTTACGGGAATTCCCCTGTTGGTTGCATTTATTCTGATTTCCTCTTTTGTAAACCTTATCATGGGAAGTGCTTCAGCCAAGTGGGCGTTACTGGCACCTATCTTCGTGCCCATGCTGATGTTAATGGGCTATTCACCGGAGGTAACACAGGCGGCTTATCGTATTGGAGACTCATACTCCAATATCCTTACACCCTTGCTACCCTATTTCCCTCTTGTAATTGTATTCGCCCAAAAGTATGACAAAACCGCTGGTATCGGAACACTCATATCCATGATGCTGCCTTATGCCATCGCTTTTATGATAGCAAGGATACCCATGTTTGTTATCTGGATATGGCTTGGACTACCTCTGGGTATTGAAGGCCCCATCTATTATGAGGAGTCGGGCTCAACCGGACAGGACACAGCGATGATAGATGCAGAAACACAAAACAGGGAACTTTCGCAAAACACTTTACATATCAGTAATTTTGCATCCGGACAAACAGAAAGCACCTGGCACATTCCTGCATAGTATCAATAAAGTTATATATTCGAATTTCTGAGCACAGGAAAATAAAAGAAACCCAAAAGGCTCATGTAAGTATCACATGAGTCTTTTGGGTTTTTAACAATTAATGCATCAATTTACGGCAAAGGTGTTTAACTTTGTAGTAGATAAAACTTCGGTTTTCAGCAAAGTAAAAACCCGGGTTGAAACCCTATCCCTAAATAGACAAAAGATGGCAAAAGATTGTTTGTTTGTATCGGACCTCCACGGCAAAGTAAATCGTTATGAAAAGCTTTTCAGGCACCTTGAAGAAGAGCCACCTGCTGCCCTTTTTATGGGTGGGGATTTATTACCAGCCAGCATATTGCATAGTTTTAGGGCGGGTGAAAACATGCCCGATTTCGTATCAGATTATCTGGCTGATAAGTTCATGAGATTGAAAGAAAAATTAAAAGATAATTACCCCAGGGTTTTTATTATTATGGGCAACGATGACCCAAAAATTGAAGAACAGGCTTTGCTGGAACACGAAAAAAAGGGCTTGTGGGAATATGTCCAGGGGAGGTTTGTCTCCTTCGGTGCCTACCGGGTTTTTGGTTATGCCTATGTGCCCCCTACCCCTTTCTTGCTCAAAGACTGGGAACGTTTCGACATACATCAGGAAACAAAACCCGGTTGTATCCCTCCCACCGAAGGATTCCGCACCCAAAACAGCAATACGGTAAATCAAACCATCGAGGACGATCTGCAAAACCTTCTGTTAAACCAGGATTTGAGTAAAACTATTTGCATGTTTCACTCCCCTCCCTATCAAACAGTCCTGGACCGTGCAGGTCTCGACGGTGTTAGCGTAGATGAACAAATCATTGATGTACATGTCGGCAGTGTTGCCATTAAAAATTTGATAAATAAGAAAAAACCTTACATGACGCTACACGGTCACATTCATGAATCATCAAGGCTTACCGGTAAATGGACAGAAAAAATTAATAAAACCACGGCCATATCAGCAGCATGGGAAGGGCCGGGATTAGCTGTTGTAAAATTCAGGGTAGACCAGCCCGACCATGCAGAAAGAGTTATACTGTAAAGCTCAATTAACAAACTTAGTCACTTCTTATCCTGCACAGTTTATGGATACAACCCAGGTAAATAAGCTATACCAGCAAATTTGTAAACAACTTTATTCGCGCAAAATACTGGATGCCATTGAAAACCTTGAAAAGCTGATTGTTGCTTCAGGCAGGGAGTTTTACCTTGAACAACTATCTCAGCAAAAGATCATTTATGAAAATATCCTCAAACATTCGTTCAACAAGATCAAAGACCCTGAAAGGGATAAAATATACTTCAAGCTGGTCAGGGATTTGCTGGAAATGGCAGATAGCCTGAAAGAGCTTTTGCTTACCATGAATGCTTTCACCCATGTATATGCACAAAAAAAAGACCTGGAGCGGACAAAAGCCTCGGAGCGAACAGAGGCCCTGGCCTACCTGGAAAGCCTGACTGTTACCAATGAACTTTCGGGGATTTTGGAAGAATCCAATATCAGCCAGGAGAGCAGCAAAGCAGCAAATGAGGAAGCTTTGATAAAGGTTTTCAATACCGTTTGGTTGTCGGATAAATATAGCCAGGCTGAGATAGAAACCCTTGAGACTGCCTGCCATTCAAAACAACTTCCATGGTACAACAAAAGCCTGATTGTAAGTGCTCTTACCTTAAGCCTACTCCGTTTTTTCGACATCAATAAGTTCATGCTCCTTTTCAGCTTTGTGCATGCTAAAGAGCAATCTGTTTGGCAAAGAGCACTCATTGGCCTTTTTTTCAATTTCATCAAATATAACAAACGCTTTCACCTCTACCCCGCCCTAAAAGAAAAAACGCTCACTTTGCAGGAGCTGCCGGATTTAGAAAAAAACCTGGAAGCCATTCTCATCCAGTTTACAAAAACCAGGGAAACAGAAAGTGTAAGTAAAAAATGGAATGAGGAGATTTTACCGGCCATGATGAAGCTAAGGCCAAAAATTGAGCAAAAACTGGACTTGGAGAATATCTTCAAAGATGAATTTGGTGAGGAAAAAAACCCTGACTGGGAAACAGTTTTTGAAGATGCACCTGACCTGATGGATAAGTTGCAGGAGTTTACGGAAATGCAAATGGAGGGTATGGATGTATTTATGAGTGCCTTTTCTCAATTGAAAAATTTTCCATTCTTCTACAAGATTAGTAACTGGTTTCTCCCGTTCTATCATCACAACCAATCCATCAAACACTACATCAAAGGCTCCGGTGACAATGTGGACCTAACCCCCCTTGTACAAAAACTGGAGAGCACACATTTTATGTGCAACAGTGACAAATATTCATTTTGCATCAATCTGGGCATGATTCCCGACCAGCAGAAAAACATGATGATGAACATGGCCAGTGCAGAAATGGAAAGCATGTCGGAAATAGAAAAATCAGATGGAGCAATCAATGACTTTGCCAAAACCAAAAGTATTTACACCCAGTACTTCCAGGACCTTTATCGGTTTTACAAACTTCATCCCTGGAAAAACGAGTTTGAAGATATTTTTCGATGGGAGCCGGATGTTTTCGAAAATCCTTTTATCAGCCACCTTATTACTAATACCCATACCATTAGAAACATTGGTGAGTTCTATTTTGACAAAAAGTTTTACCCATACGCCCTGAAAATTTTTCTGGCCCTCCAGGAAAGAGACCAAAGTAACCTTGAGCTATTCGAGAAAATTGCTTTTTGTTACGAAAAAACCGGGGACTTTGAAAGTGCCCTGGAGTATTACAAAAAGGCCGAACTGATTGAAACCGGCAGGTTATGGATCATCCAGAAGATGGCTTTTTGCTCCAAGTTTCTCAATCGCTGGGAAGAAGCCCTTTCCTACTACAAAGAGGCAGAGAGGCAAAACCCTGATGACATGAAAATCCAGGCCCACATCGGGCAATGCCTTATTCACCTTGAACGCTACCAGGAGGCTCTTGAATATTATTTTAAGGTTGAAGTACTTGCCCCTGAAAACCATAAAATACGACGGCCCCTGGCATGGTGCTCTTTTGTGATAGGCAAGCTGGACACCGCTCAAAATTACCTGGAGAAGCTCCTTGCCAAAGACAACAAAAACCCCTTTGACCTCATGAGCCTGGGGCACGTGCTCTGGTGCCAGAACCAGGAAGAGGAAGCTTTGATATACTACAAGAAAAGCTTGTTAAATTCAAAATCCTTTAAGGAGTTTGAATCTGCTTTTGTTGAGGATAAAAAGCACCTTGTCAAAAACGGAATCCAACCCTTTGAAATGGATCTGATGCTTGATTATCTTAAACTTGACAATTAATAACCCAGGTTCCGCACTTAAACTCATTGCTGTTTTCTGACCCTTAAGTTTTTTTTGATCGATACCAACCTGTTATTACAACAGGTCAAAACCCCATGGCTCTTTACATATAAGTTTTGCAGACATGAAAGAGGGTAAACATGAAACCGTTAATAAAATTTACGTATAACTGGCAAACCAAGACTTAAGAACCCTAAGTAGATTATTTAAAGATTCAAGGTTTTATTTTTGCCACAAAACTTTTTGCAAACAACACCTCATACCGCATTGGTTTACAACACCTTTCATGTAATAGTGCTTTTTTTTTAAAAAAAAGCCACTCCACCAAGCAGCGTTTTGATACTCTATACCGTCTACTTATTATAACGCTCTTTATTTCAAAAACCGGGGTTATCGCCTTTCTGCCTTAAATATCAGACTTTTAATTGAACCAAGACTCCCCCAATAATCATAGCTTGTCCATTGGAAGGTAGTCCCGGTTTTTTCACTGAATACCACAAAACCATCATATATTATATTGCTCTTTGACTATTTGTTTAGAAAACTCTAAAAGGAAAAAACTTAAAAACAAAATAACTACAACTCAATCAGGAATGTAGTTCTCCTTTTATTTTTCCGCTTTGTATGTTTTGATTTCAGGGTTAATGAAATGGCCGCATAAGCTTTTGCATTTCCACCAATATCAAAAGTTTATATCAACATTAACCATTTCAGCTAACCAGCGGTCATTACCCTGGATCAAACATACAAAGCATTGTTTTTTCCTGCAAAATATCATGTATTGGGCAGGCTTACATTTGGTTATCCCTGCACAGCCAAATTGAGCCTGTCTTTTTTTTCTTTATCAGGCCCCTGTTTTAAGGGGGAAATCTTGTATATCAATACCATTTTTTGTCAGTTAATGAATAAAAAAATAGTTTTTGTTGGGCTCTTTACATTATTACTCTTTTTGTCATGCAATCAGGATGATAAAAAAGAGTATGCCTTCAATTACATCAATTTGTCTTTTTATGAGCAGTTCTTTGACAATGAGCGGACGTTCGTTTTTGACCTGGAAACCATTGAAACCTACCCTTGTCTAAACTTTCGATTAGAGGTGGATGTCATTTCTTCACATGGAAAAACAGATATTTATGCACACAATATTGACGTACCCGATATTTGCTTAACAGCCCTGGGACCAGCACAACAAACCCTGAATATGGGGGACGCCGAAAATGTGCAATCAAACATAACTTTCTGGGTCAACGAAAATCAGCATGATTTTCATCTTTTGGTAAAAGACGAGTATATAACGTTCATACCTGGAGAAATTGATGAAAAACATTTGTTTTTCACTTATGATACATTGAGGAGGATTCCCCAAAACACACTTTGGGGATATATCCGTAATCACAATGCGAACAATAGTGAAATAATCGAAGAGATCTTGCAGGAGTTTCGGTTAAACGGAGCTGAGGAAATATTTCTAAACGACGGGAAGTACCATTATTTTGAAATAAAAAATCAAAATATTGTCTTTGACAACCTGAAACAGCCAACCCATGGTTTTTTTTACGACTATGACGGCAAGCTTGAAGACCTGGCAGAAATTTTTAACCAAATCCTGGAGGATTACAACAATGAGGAACTCCAATTAAGGATGTTCCATACCAGTGGAGAAAGAATTATGATGTAATTTCAGATTTGAAAACAAAATAGTTTTATACAAATAATGCTCTTTAAAAACGACGGGGTTATCCATTGAGAAAAATGGTTGTAAGAATATTCACCATAATAGCTGATACAACAGCATTAGGTGTGGTTCAGCTAAAAAGCGTTCCATTTTGATAACAATCGACATTTCCTATGGCATGACAATTGCTTGAGTCTACAAAAGGTATAAGAATTTTTTTTACTTTTGTTAAAGGCTCAAACACAGATTTTGGTGGAAAAACTCAAAGAGATTGTACGTGGTTGTCAAAAGAACAATCGCCAAAAGCAAGCTGAACTCTATCAAATGTTTGCATCTAAAATGTTTGGTTTATGTTTGCGATATGCAGGCAACCAATTTGATGCGCAGGATTTGATGCAGGAGGGGTTTGTAAAAGTGTTTGAGCACATCAGGAAATACAAGTGGAAAGGATCGCTGGAAGGTTGGATGAAAAGAATATTTATCAACCTGGCACTTGACAAATACCGCAGCAGAATAAACCATCTGTCGGTTGAAGAAATACAGGAAAACAATGATTTAGAGAACCGTGAAGCTTCGGCTCTCGACAACATCTCAGAAAGAGAAATACTTGAACTTATAAAACAGTTGCCCGATCAATACCGGCTGGTTTTCAACCTTTATGTAATTGAAGGACATTCACACCAGGAGATAGGCAAGATTCTAAACATTGGGGAATCAACTTCAAGATCTAATCTTGCAAGGGCAAAGTTACTATTAAAAGAAAAATTAATTTTCAACGCCACTTGGGTTGAAAAAGCCATATAATAAATGGACAGATTTGAAAGACATATCCAGGATAAGCTTAAAAACTACGAGGTTGACCCACCTGCAGAGTTGTGGGATGCTATAGAGAGTCAACTCCCCGGAGAAAACAGCAAATCCCTGCCATGGTACAGAATGGCTGCAGCAGCTGCTTTATTACTGGCAATTGCAAGCATAAGCCTCGTTTTACTAATGAGAAGTGGCGATACTTTCAGTCCACCTCTTGCAATGGAGCAAATAGCTCCGGTTTCTGAAGACATTCGTGGAATGCCAATGACACCCACCTCCGAAACTACTTCCACCCAAACCTCATGGGTATCGCAGGCAAACGAATCAACTGCTTATCAACAGGACTTAAAGACACAACCTCACACTGCCCTTACTGAAAAAGAAGTTCCGGAACAACCCATATTAGCAGGAACAACACTCTCCGAGGCCGTCATTCAATCCTTGACGTCTTTACCGTTGGAGTCGAAACCAGGTGTACTGAATCAAACTTATACCCTTGCACAGCTGGAAGCACCGGTGAAAACAAAAGCCCGGCAAACACTTACCGTTGATGCTGCAAAAAGTCCAACCAGTGCCTTTGGGTTGTCGGCCTATTTCGCGCCCCAACACTCATACAGGTACCAAAGGCAGTCTGCTCCAAGACACTCACAAAGCCTGGAAAGTGAAATTATGAGCTTTGCTACAGGGGTGAATGTAAGTTATAAAATCAATAATCGCTGGAAAATTCAAACTGGAGTTGGTTACAACCGAATAGGGCAAAAGATAAATGATGTTGCTGTATACGCACACCCATCCATGATGCCTCTTTACTCCAACAAAGGACAAACCATAGAAAGACACCCTCAAAGCATGAGCACTTCCATGGGGGGCATCCATTTTACCAACCAGCGGTTTTACTTTGCCGATATTGGAGCTACCAGAGTGAACACTTTAAAAAGCGGCTATGATTCAAGTATCATAAACCTACTGAATAAAGCAGGATCGGCACTGGTGCAACACATTGACTATATAGAGCTCCCCGTGGTTGGCCAATACAAGGTTCTCGACAGGCAGGTTTCTGTTTCACTCAAAGCCGGAGTTACCACCAATTATCTTGCAGCCAACAGTGTTTACCTCTACGGCGGCAGCCAAAAAGAGGAAATTGGAAAAACAGTTGGAATCAATAATTTTAGCTGGTCCGGAACAGGTGGCCTCATACTTGCATACCCATTGGGCAATCATTTGCATATCCAGATAGAACCCACAATGAACATGTTTATAACCCCAATTGGGCAGGTAAGGAATCTCACAAGCAAAACCTACCCTTACACCTATTCTGTGTTTATGGGCTTCTCATACGACCTTTAGACCGCTTTACAAAACGTTGTTGAATCCTGCAAAGATTATTTAGGGATTCATCTTACCCACTGGCATCATATACAGAACCCTGACCTCAGGAGACAGTTGAAGAATCTGCTCCACCTCATCATCCCGGTAGGCCCCGATAACAACAGTGCCCAAATCAAGGGCTGCAGCTTGCAAATGTACGTTTTGCCCTGCGTGACCAATCTCATTATACACATACCTCTCCCCCCTTTCTCCATACCTGGACTCAGTACGCTCAAAAACAGCCCCAAAAATCAAAACCACGCCAGCATCACTCACCATAGACTGGCTCAGCGATGCCCGGGTAAGTTCAGCGGAAACATCCTTCTGATGTTTCAACTTTAGGGTGTTGTTGACAGGATTATAATGGTAGATACCTCTTTCCAGCCCCTCTACATTATTGACCATCATATACATTTCAAGGGGGAAAGTTGCCCCGGCCGATGGTGCGGTTCGAAAACCCTGCTCATTTGTAATCCCCTGTGCACTCCATAAAAGCTGTGACACTTCATTCAGGCTCAAAGGTACATTGGCATAACTGCGGATGGACCGGCGCAAAGCCAGTGCTTCTTCCAGGCTCATGTGCCCTTCTTGCCTGGGTTCGGGTAATGATATCATGTCTGAATCCTCCAGGTTTACTGATGGTGAATACGAGTTAGCGGGAGCACTGTTTCCTTCAGGAGTTACTCCCCTGAGCAATATAAATGCAACAATTCCAGCTCCCATGACAAGTCCGAATACCGAAAAAATATACGTTACCTTTTTCAATGTTATAAAGCTTTTAATGCGTTAATAATGTTCCAAAAATAATAAAAACCCCCATGATAAAAAACCCAACAAATTGATTTAATTATAATTACATTTTTTATGCCCCAAACCAGACATGACAACTAATACACATCCTTACAAGGGTTACCCTTTCCTATGCACTATTTCCTCTATTTCCCAGGCAATATGCACCTTACAAAGCCAAGACCTGGAACCCAGTCACAGCTCAGGATGTTTTGCCATACCACACATGATAATTTACAAAGTGTCACTTTTTAATAAATTAGCGATAAATGCTTATAGTTTCCTTATATTCTTCAAAAAACAACATCAGTTTATCTAAATAAACCCTAAAGTTTAGAATGATTATAAATTATCCAAAACAAAAATTTTTCTTTTGAAAAAAATTACCTTTGCTTTGCAAATGCTTATTATTCAAGCCTCAAAGAGGCTTTCCCTTAAATTGAAAAAGTTATCATAAACATCTTTTTTCTGTCCATTAATTAATTATTAAAACGCATGCACAAAATAAGTCAACATCCCATCATTGAAATAAAAGAAACAGAAAAGGTCTCTTTTGATTACGATGGTTCACCCGTAAAAGGTGAAAAAGGATTTACCATAGCTGCCGCTTTACATCAGGCAGGTTACCCCATTCACAGCCACAGCCTTAAAAAACGCAGTCGCAGTCTTGAATGCGGAATAGGCAAGTGCGGAGCCTGTGAAATGCTTGTAGACGGTGAGGTAAAACGAATTTGCATCACGTTATGCGATAATGTTAAGAAAGTAGCAGAAATACCCCACGACTATGTTGCAAATGCCACCAACTACGGTAAAAAAGAAGCCCTGAACGTATATAAAACAAAAGTGGTGATTATTGGAGCAGGCCCTGCAGGACTGGCTACCAGGGAAATCCTTAATGAACAGGGAGTCAGCAATGTTGTCGTTGACAGCAATTCCGAAATTGGGGGACAATTCAATATGCAAACCCACCAGTTTTTCTTTTTTGAAAAAGAGAAAAAGTATGGCGGGTTAAGAGGTTTTGAAATTTCTAAGCTCCTGGCTGGCGACAATCACGACGGCATAATGCTCGATTGCACGGTTTGGGACATTTTTGAACACAACCGGGTGGCGGTAAAAAACATCAAAACCCAGGAAATATTTTATATTGACTGCCAATACTTTGTGGTAGCATCGGGAGCAGTCCCATTTCTACCCACTTTTCACAACGATGACTTGCCCGGGGTATACACAGCAGCTGTGGTTCAAAAGATGATGAACACAGAACTGACACTGTTGGGTAAAAATGTTCTCACAGTGGGCGCCGGTAACATTGGATATTTAACCAGCTATCAGCTTAAACAGGCAGGAGCCAATGTAAAAGCTATTATTGAAGCCCAGGGTCATGAGGGGGGATTTCCGGTGCAGGCTGCCCGGGTGCGAAGGCTGGGCATACCCGTTATGCTATCACACCTCATTCTGGAGGCTATCCCCAATGACAAAGGGGATGGAATAAAAGCTGCAGTGGTGGCTGAATCAGAAAACTTCAAAGCCATACCGGGCACCGAAAAACGGATAGAGGGCATTGACGCCATCAATATTTGCACGGGCCTTATGCCGGACGATACTTTATTGATCAAAGGGCGGGAAATGTTTGGCCGCAAATGCTTTGGAGCTGGTGATGCATTGCGCATTGGGGAAGGAACAAGCGCCGTACTCAGAGGAAAGCAGGTTGCTTACGAAATCCTGGAAATCATGAATAAACGGTACAACTATGATGATTTCCTGCTGGTTTCAAAGGAGTATATCGACTCTCAACAACACCCGGTAAAAGTAATGGACGAACCCTTTTTACCGGAAGAAGAGCGCATGCAAAAACCTTTTGTTATCATTGATTGCCTGTACGGATTTGCCTGCAACCCCTGTGCTTTTGCATGTCCTTACGGAGCCATCACCAAGTCATCCACCAGCACCGTGCCCCATATTGATTACGAAAAATGTGTGGGATGTATGGACTGTGTTTACCAATGCCCTGGTTTGGCTATTTTTGGATACAACCTCAAAAGAAATATATTTTTCCTCCCCATTGAATTTGACATGAACGAAGGGGAAGAAGTATACCTGGTGGACAATCTTGCCAACATACTTGGAGAAGGCACTATCCAGAAAATAATGCGCAAGAAAAACCTCACACATGTTGCCAGGGTTAAGGCCCAGGACATGTCCGATGAGGATAAAATAAAAGTCAGGGGATTTATCATCAAAAGCCAGTATCCCGAAAAGCTCACCCTGAAGCCTCACAACGAATCTTTCATGTCGGATATGTTTGTTTGCCATTGCGATGATGTTGAGTTTGATGATGTGATGCGTATAATTGGGGATCGCAGTTTTGTATCTGTAGAAGAAATCAAACATACAACCCATCTTGGCATGGGTCCATGCCGGGGGAAAAGGTGTATCCAGCGACTCAAGCAGAACCTGCGCCCCAAAGGAATCCAACTCATAGGCAGCAGCACCCCGCGGGCTCCCATGTCGAATCAGATTGATATGGGAGAACTATACCCATCGGCTAAACATGACAAAATTCATACATCAGTAACAGGGAAAGCCCGTAAAAAGATAGAAGTGAAAGCCTTTGTTGCAGGTGGAGGAATTGGTGGCAGCTCCCTGTTCCGGTTTTTGGCAGAAGCAGGACATGAGCCAACCATGATTAACTACGGATATGGAGGCTCGTGGAGAAACATTGCAGGAGGGAGGCCCGTTTTCAGCTTACCTGAACTCACAGATATTGCCAGGCACAACCTTGAAATTTTTGAAAACCTGTCGCAAAAGTTTGACATAGATTTCAGGCTTATTAATTACATTACATTTGCACATGACCAGCAGATGTACAGTGCACTGGAAGAGAGCATGGCATGGCAAAAAGCGCGGATGATCAAACCCGGTGAGTTTAAAAAAGAGATTTCACCTTATTTTAATGACAGTAACCAAAAGTACCTTGCAGCCCTTAAAACCAGTGAATGCTGGCAGGCAACGCCCGGAAAGGTTATTGAGGCAGTGAGGCAAATTGGGATATCGCATGGTGGCACATTGCTTGAAAACACCCAACTGGTTGATGTTGAAAAAACCGGCGACATTTACAAAGTGATAGTGCAAGCCCATGATGGTGAGTATGTGGAATACCATACACCTGTATTCATCAACGCACTGGGATCAGAAGGAGATACATTTGCCAGAAAATTGGGAATCGAAACAGGACTTTACCCCGTGAAACACCAGGCTTTTATTACACGCAGGTTGCCGATGCTTGGGGTAGATGGTAAACCCATGGACATGTTGATTGACAGAAGAAACTACAAAGGGTTTACGGCAGTATACGGACAACAGCTGGGTGAAACCGGACAGATCATAGGATGTGCTTCGCCTGCTATCGAACCCATGGAAACAGATAAAGACGTAAAAGTCAATTCCCGTGATTTTGCCGAAATTGTGTCTGAAATATTTGTAGACTGGATTCCTGAAATATCAGCAGCAGGTTTCCAGGCATTATGGGCAGGCTACTACATTGAGCCCCGCATGATCATTGATGTGGAGAAAGGACTATTCCTTGGATTACGTGGCCAGGGGTTTATGTTGGGACAATACCTGGCAAAATTGTATGTAGACCAGCTCAGTGGTAAAGAAGTCCCAGAATATTTTGAAAGACTCTCTCTTAATGGCGATGCTTTACTTGAAAAGGCGTTCAAGTAGATGGCATGACCTATCGTCTGGTTCAGCCACAGATCAGTCGTGGGCTTTGTATCGTAGCAGGAGGATAAATTACCTGTTGGACAATCAACAATGCAGCCAACAGGTAATGACCCATTTGGCAGCTGAATCTTCACTGATTGAATTTTATCAATAAATTTTTTATTTTTCCGCAGAAGTTGTATCTTTGCAGCCTTTGTAAAAACGGAGTGTACTTTGAAAGCAACGAAGCCTTACGAGATAGCATTTATAGGCCTCCCTAACGGCGAACATGCATTTGAGTTTGCACTGAATGACGGGTTCTTTTCTATCTTTGGAACACCCGAGTTTGATAATGCTCAACTAAACGGGAAGCTTATTCTACACAAAAAAAGCAACAGGCTTGATTTGGAGTTTTTTGTAGATGGCCGGGTAAATGTAAACTGCGACCGATGCCTTGAGAATTTTTGGCAGGATGTAGCGATTCACAAAATGCTTTACATAAAATTTGGCGACAGGAATGAGGAACAAAGTGATGACATCATCATTATCCCCTCAACTGATAGCCATATAAATGTTGCACAATATTTTTATGAATTTGTTCTTTTGGGCATGCCGCAAAAGAAAACACACAGTAATTCCGATACGGGAGAGCCATTGTGTGATCCCAAAATATTGAATAAACTGAATAAACACTCAGCAAAGCGACAGAAAGAAGAGAACAACGATAACAACAAACCTGCCGATTCAAGGTGGGATCCGCTAAAAAAACTTAAGTTTAACAATTAGATCACTCATACTTAATACTTGCTAAGATTATGGCACATCCAAAAAGTAAAATCTCAAAAACCCGTAGAGATAAAAGACGTACACACTATAAAGCACAGGAACCTTCCCTTACCACTTGTTCCAATTGTGGCTCCGGGAAACTGATGCACAGAGTTTGTCCTGAGTGTGGCTTTTACAGAGGTCAGATGGCAATTGAAAAAGCAGCCACAGTATAATTTTTCGTGATGCCTTTGCTCATCACAAATAGAAAACTTACAGGATAAAAGCAATCCCTTAACCTTATTAAGGCGGATTGTTTTTATCTTGTATTTTTTATTGATATACATGCAAGTATTAACTGTTTTCTGTAAAACGTAAACCCACATAGGCATGTATCCGTTTAGATTAAGTTTTTGTGGCAAACTCTTGTATCCTAAAGCTCCGTTTAAAGCAAAAATACTTTTCCCGGAGGTAAATCAAAGTCATTTTGGAGTAAAGCTAAAAACATATTCATACCGGCTTTTTTCTTAAAATTCGACATTAAAAATTAGCAAGACACTGCAGATACCAGGGAAGGATGAATTTGAAACAGACCCAATGAATTAACCTAAGACGCAATCAGTTGAAGCTTGCATCCCGCCTTCAGCCAGACATAAGAAATGAAAGCAGCACATGCAAGTTCCATCAAGCGAACCAATTAACTAAATTATTTTCTGATGATATTTGCATGAGCACCGATCGCTCAAAAAAGAAGATGAAAGTAAGGTCATGCAAGTTCCATTAGTCCAATGAGTTAAACAAATTATTTTCGAATGAATATCGGTATAGATGTAATGGGCGGTGATTATGCACCAGGCAAAGTATTAGAAGGTGCAGTGCTTGCTCGCCAAGTTTTACCGAAAACTGATCGTATTTTCCTCATAGGAGACCAGGTTGTTATTAAAGAGCAGCTGAAAAACGCGGATCCCGGGCTTGAGGCATTCGATATTATACATGCTCCAGAAGTTATTACAATGGGCGAGCAACCTACCAAAGCCTTTTCCAAAAAGCCCAATTCATCCATCACCAAAGGATTCCATTTGCTTAAATCGGGGATCATCGATAGCTTTGCCAGCGCAGGCAATACAGGTGCTATGCTTGTGGGATCGGTTTACAGTGTTAACGTAGTACAGGGAATTATTCGCCCAGCCACTACTTCTGTTTTACCCAAGGAAAACGGGGGCGTGGGAGTATTAATTGATGTGGGAACAAACCCAGACAGCAAACCCGATGTGCTTTATCAATTCGGCCTGTTGGGTTCCATTTATGCAGAGCACGTTTACGGAATCAGCAAACCCAGGGTTGGACTTTTAAACATTGGTGAAGAAGAGGAAAAAGGCAACCTGCTTAGTCAATCGGCTTACCGGCTCATGAAAGATTCGAGCGATTATAATTTTACAGGGAATATAGAAAGTCGCGATCTGTTTGAAGACAAAGCGGATGTGATTGTTTGTGACGGTTTTACGGGAAACATTGTGCTCAAACAGGCAGAAGCCATGTACCGGATGGTAAAAAGCCGGGGCATTAAGGATGATTTTTTTGACCGGCTAAACTATGAAAATTACGGGGGCACTCCCATTTTGGGTATTAATGGCACAGTAGTGGTAGGTCATGGTATCTCCAATGAAATTGCCATTAAAAACATGATACTACTCTCCAGAGATGTTTATAAGGCCAAAATTCCAGGCAAATTAAACAAAGCACTGAGTGACTATACACAACCCAAAATTTTTGATGACAAGCCCAGAAAGAAGTAAAGCATATAATACTTATTTAATCATCAGACTATGACAAAGATCAGGGCGGCAATTACCGCAATTCACGGTTTTGTTCCGGACTATGTACTGACCAACTCGGAACTTGAAACCATGGTAGACACTTCCGATGAATGGATAACCACCCGCACAGGGATCAAAGAAAGACGAATTTTAAAGGGAGAAGGAATGGGCACCTCGGTTATGGGTGCTGAAGCCGTAAATGGATTGCTGGAGAAAAGGGGAATCAGCCCCGATGAAGTGGATCTACTCATATGTAGCACTGTAACACCTGACATGAAATTCCCTGCCACAGCCAACTTGATCAGCCACAAGACAGGGATCAAAAATGCATTTAGTTTTGATACCAATGCGGCGTGTTCAGGTTTTATTTACACCCTGGTCACTGCTGCCCAGTATGTTGAGTCGGGCAGGTACAAAAAAGTAGTGGTTGTGGGTGCCGATAAAATGTCCTCCATTGTAGATTATACAGATCGCCAAACCTGTGTAATATTTGGAGATGGTGCATCAGCCGTTTTGCTTGAGCCGTCCACGGAAGAGGTGGGAATTATGGATCACATATTTAAGTCTGACGGATGCGGACATGTGCACCTTCATATGAAAGCCGGTGGTTCAGCTTATCCTCCCACGCACGAAAACATTGACGCCAGGGAACATTATGTTTACCAGGAGGGGCAGGCTGTTTTTAAGTTTGCCGTGAAAAACATGTCTGATGTTGCGGTGGATGTTATCGAAAGAAATAACATACAACCCGGTGACGTAGCTTGGCTGGTGCCACACCAGGCAAATATGCGGATTATTGAAGCCATATCCAGAAGGAGTAAAATTCCCATGGAAAAGGTAATGGTCAATATACAGAGGTATGGCAATACTACCAATGCCACTATTCCCCTGTGTCTATGGGAGTGGGAAAACCAGCTAAAAAAAGGTGACAATGTAATCCTGGCAGCTTTTGGTGGTGGTTTCACATGGGGCTCCGTGTTAGTGAAGTGGGCCTACGATACCAATTAGTAATTGACTCTACGGTTTCAACATATACATCCTAAAATTAAAACTGCGGATTGAATTAACTCCGCAGTTTTTTGTTTTTAAGATGCCGATCTTTATCACGTCGTGTTTTTTTATCCAGGCTTTTCTTCAGAGCATCACTCAGGTTTACATCGGTTTGATTGGCGATACAAATAAGCACAAAAAACACATCAGCCAATTCCTCTGCAAGGTCTGTGTCCTGTTCTCCTTCTTTAAAAGACTGCTCCCCGTATTTTCGCGCAATAATCCGGGCCAGTTCTCCAACTTCCTCGGTAAGAATAGCCATATTGGTAAGCTCATTAAAATATCTTACACCTGTGGTTTTTATCCATTGATCAACAACCTTCTGTGCTTCTTCCAGGGTCATATCCTTTAAGATTTAAGTATCTCGACTCATAACCTGGGAAAGAGTTCTCCTCAGACTACTCATTCTTTGTTTTTTGAATCAATGATGATTGTTACCGGACCATCGTTCACAAGCGACACCTGCATCATGGCTCCAAAGACTCCACTCTTCACTGCTCCCCCAAGTTGCTGAGATAAAGAGGCCTCAAACTTTTCATATAAAGGCACAGCTGTTTCGGGTTTGGCAGCCCTTATGTAAGAGGGGCGATTCCCCTTTTTTGTGCTTGCATGCAGGGTGAACTGACTTATCAGTAACACATCGCCCTGAATATCATTCACCGAAAGGTTCATTACTCCGTTTTCATCATCAAAAATACGCAGTTTTACAATTTTTGAACACAACCATTTTATGTCTTCTATGGTATCCGCCTCTTCGATCCCCAAAAATATGAGCATCCCCTGCCCTATTGCAGCATGGTTGTTTTGTTGAATATGTACGGCGGCTTGGCTGACCTTTTGTATTACAACACGCATAAACTCAAAATGAATGATTTATCTTTTATATCTCGTTTCCTGTCCAGACAACATGTTCAGATAATTGTAATATCTTGAAGCATTAATCTGCCCTTTATCCACTTGCTCTCTTACAGCACATCCGGGTTCCTGGTAATGTGTGCAGTTATCAAATTTACACGCATTAAACAATTTCCTCATTTCAGGAAAGTAATGCGACAGTTCCCACTGTTCAAAATCAACCAGTCCAAACTCTTTGATTCCAGGGGTATCGATAATAAACCCACCGACAGATAATTGAAACATCTCAGCAAAGGTGGTTGTGTGTTTGCCTTTAAGATGAGCCCTTGACAAGGCGGCTGTCTTCAGGTGGATGTCGGGCTCAATGGCATTAATAAGGGTGGATTTGCCAACACCAGAATGCCCGGAAAGAAGCGTTGTTTTATCCTGCAATAACATTTGAAAAGCCTCCAGATTGTTTTTTTCAGTGGCACTTACCTTTAGACACTTATAGCCCAGGGGTTCGTAAATTGCGATAATTTCATCCAGATAAGCCTCATCTTCCTGATCAAAAAGATCACATTTGTTAAAAATAATATGTGCCGGCACACTATACGCTTCACAGTTAACCAAAAAACGGTCAATAAACCCTGTTGACGTGCGGGGCAGATACAAGGTAGCAATGAGTAGCGCCTGATCGAGGTTTGCGGCAATCACATGGCTTTTGCGGCTGAGATTTGTAGCTTTACGAACGATGTGATTCTTTCGGTCGAGTAACTGAGTAATAATTCCTGTTTCCTGTTCGCTTTCCAGCTCAAAGATAACTTTATCGCCCACCGCCACAGGGTTGGTAGATCGCAACCCATCCTTTTTGAATTTGCCACGCAGCCGGCAATCGTGGATTTGCCCACCCTTATCCATTATCTTGTACCAGCTCCCGGTGGATTTGATGACTACTCCTTGCAATTCTGTTGGCATAGTAGGGTGAATAATTTATATTTTGTTGGACAGGTAAAATTAGGAAAAAATAGACAAATGCATGTTTTTACTCTGGCCGTTTTACCAACAATAAGCCATAATGGAAAACTAAAAAAACAAAAATGAATACAGGTAAAAAGACTTTTTTAACTTTGAAAGCGTTTCCAGGTTAGTTTACAGGTAAGAAGTCTTTTTATCAAAAACCCTGGCAGCCATAAGCTTTTTAGCGCAAGTGATAGCCATTTATACATCCCACAAACCCATTCATATGACATTAAAGGCAGAAAACGTTACTCGCAAATATGGAGAGCAGAAAGCACTGGATAATGTATCATTTTCCGTTAAGAGTGGAGAAGTAGTAGCTTTGCTTGGCCCCAACGGTGCAGGAAAAAGCACCATGATGAAGATTATCGCCTGCTATTTACCCCAGAATGAAGGGAATGTGAGTGTTTGCGGACATAATGTTATTAATGAATCTTTACAGGTACGCAAGCTCGTTGGGTACCTCCCTGAAAACAATCCGCTATACCTGGATATGTATGTACGTGAATATTTAGAGTTTGTAGCGGGGTTACATAAGTTGGGTAAAGCCACCCCAAACAGGGTGAAGGAAATGATATCCCTTACAGGCCTTGAGCCGGAAATGCACAAAAAGGTGGGTGCTTTATCAAAAGGATATCGTCAAAGAGTAGGTATTGCCCAGGCCCTTATCCACAATCCGGAAGTATTGATCCTTGACGAACCAACCTCAGGCCTGGACCCCAACCAACTTCAGGATATCCGTAATCTCATCAGCGACATCGGCAAACATAAAACGGTGCTTCTGTCAACCCATATCATGCAAGAGGTGGAAGCAGTGTGCGACCGTGTAATTATCATCAATAAAGGCAAAATAGTAGCCGATGCCCCCACCCACGAATTGCAGCTACTCAACCAAAGCAAACGCATCATACAGGTAGAATTTGAAAAAGAGCATGACTGGGAAATGCTAAAAGGCTTACCTGGTGTTATGGATATACAAATACGTGGCAATAAAGCATTGCGCATCTTCACCCAAACCGAAAAAGATTTCCGGGCTGAGGTGTTTCGTTTTGCCGCACAAAAGGGCTGGATCATCCTTTCCTTGGGCTTTGAGGACCAATCTATTGAACAAGTATTCCGCCAGCTTACATTTGAAGTTTAGTGTTTTACAAAACATTTTAATTGTTTACCTTTGCCCAGCTAAAAATTAACTATTCACTTTTTTTTTATATAAGATGGGTTATTTATTTACCTCCGAATCTGTATCTGAGGGCCACCCAGATAAAGTAGCAGATCAGATTTCAGACGCCCTGCTGGACGAATTTTTACGCCAGGATCCGGAATCCAAGGTAGCCTGCGAAACAATGACAACAACTGGTCTTGTGGTTTGCAGTGGAGAAGTAAAAACAAACGCTTGGGTAGATATCCAGAACGTGGCACGTAATGTACTCAAAGATATAGGTTACACCAATTCTGCTTATAAATTTGAAGCCGAATCCTGTGGTGTAATTTCAACCATTCACGAACAGTCTCCCGACATTAGCCAGGGAGTAGAACGGGCAAAACCCGAGGATCAGGGTGCCGGCGATCAGGGTATGATGTTTGGTTACGCCTCACGTGAAACCGATGAGTACATGCCCTTAACCCTGGACCTTTCGCACATTTTGCTCCAGGAGCTGGCGGCCATTCGTAAAAAGGGAGAGATAATGACCTACCTCAGGCCTGACTCAAAGGCCCAGGTAACAGTGGAGTATGACCACCATCATCAGCCCGTCCGCATTGATACAATCGTGGTTTCTACCCAGCATGATGAATTTATTCTGCCCAAAGACAACTCTCCACAGGCCCGAAAAAAAGCCGAAGAAGAAATGCAGAAGATCATCACCCATGATATTGAAAAACACCTGATCCCACGTGCAGCAAATGTTTTACCCGAGAGGGTCAGACCCCTTTTCATCAATGGGTACAAGCTCTTGGTTAATCCCACCGGGAAGTTTGTCATTGGGGGTCCACACGGAGATACCGGGCTTACAGGCAGAAAAATAATTGTTGACACCTACGGAGGCAAAGGTGCTCATGGTGGGGGAGCTTTCTCAGGAAAAGATGCCAGCAAGGTAGACCGATCGGCCGCATATGCCACACGCCATATCGCCAAAAACATGGTGGCTGCAGGTATTGCCGATGAAGTCCTTGTTCAGGTGGCTTATGCCATTGGAGTTGCAGAACCCGTTGGTCTTTATATCAACTCATTTGGAACATCAAGAGTGGGCATGAGTGATGATGAGATTGCCGCTAAAATTAAAGATATTTTCGACCTTAGGCCTTATGCCATTATTCAACGATTTGGACTAAAAGACCCAATCTTCCTGCCCACTACTACCTATGGCCATTTTGGAAGAACACCTTTTACCAAGGAGGTGGAAGTATTCTACCAGGACAAGCACACTCGTACCAAAACCATCAATGGTCATCAACGGTACTTTAAAGATATAGAGTTTTTTGCCTGGGAAAAGCTGGACTACATAGATCGTATAAAAAAGGAGTTTGGTATCTAGACTCATCCCCTAAGAGAAAAATAAACTTTCTTGCTTTGCAAGCCCAAAAGCTGGTTACTTAAACCAGCTTTTTTATTTATACAGCTTATTGGATTCAATGAAATTATACACCCTCTCAGGAAGCATTGCCCTTGGGGAATGCCCCCGGGTAAACTGATCACGTATATAAGAGGAGGAGATTTCAATAAGAGGAGCCTTTGTTTTTTTTACATTGGCATAATCAGTAAACATGTCGGTATCAAAACCCGGCCTGGGATACACATATACATTTGTAGCTTCAAGAATCTGCCGGTAATTTTTCCAGTGCTCAAACTCAACCAGGTTGTCACTTCCGATCACCAGGCTAAAATCTTTCCCTGGGTATATTTCTCTCAAGCGAGACAGGGTTTTATGGGTGTAGTTGGGTGATTCCATCCCAAACTCAATATCGCATACTTTAAAGCCGTAATAATCAATTATGGCGAGTTCTGTCATTTTTTTTCGCAAATCCTGATGGGTTTGCTGCTGATTTACTTTAAATGGGTTCTGTGGCGATACTACAAACCAAATTTCTTCTGCATCGGTATAAGCCAGCAAATATTCGGCGATAATCAGATGACCCACATGCACAGGATCAAAGGAGCCAAAAAATAAAGCAATATTGTTTTTCTGCGATTCAAACATTTTGCTGTATCTCTTTTTACTTTAACAAAAGCTGCTTTCGTTGAGACTACCAACCAATGATTAGCGGATAAACCAAAATACCAATGGGTTAAGGCTCTACGAGAAACCGGTTTATTTGATCCAGGGTTTCTTCAACGGCTTTTTCCAGGTTATCATTAATAATCTGCACATCAAATTCCTCAGCAAAACCCAGTTCATATTCGGCTTTCCCAATTCTTTGCTGCAGGGATTCAGCGGTTTCTGTTCCACGGTTTTCCAAACGTTTTCTAAGCTCCTCCAGAGAAGGGGGTTTAATAAAAACAGCCAGGGACTGTTTGGGATATTTTTTCTTGATTTTTAATCCTCCTATCACGTCCACATCAAACACCACATGATTGCCCTTCCCCCAGATTCTTTCAACCTCGCTATAAAGGGTACCATAAAAATTTCCCTGGTAAACCTCTTCCCACTCCAGGAAGGCGTTTTGCTCTATTTTCTGCCGAAACTCTGTCTGAGTAAGAAAATAATAATCCTTGCCGTTTACTTCTCCCGGCCGGGGTGCTCTGCTACAAGCAGAAACAGAAAACTCAAGTCTTGGTACCCGGGGGAGTACCCCTTTCAAAACTGATGTTTTTCCTGAGCCCGATGGGGCGCAGATGATAACCATTTTACCGTCCATCATTGATGATTCTTTACAACACATTCATCAGTTGTTCTTTAATTTTTTCCAGTTCGTCTTTCATCTGAACCACAACCTTCTGCATCTCTGCATCATTGGCTTTACTTCCTATGGTATTAATTTCCCGACCCACTTCCTGGGCGATAAAGCCGAGCTTTTTGCCCAGAGCCCCATTCCCATCGAGGGTTTCGTGAAAATAGTCAAGATGTTTTTGAAGCCGGACCTGCTCCTCGGTAATATCAAGTTTTTCAAGATAAAAAATGACTTCCTGCTCAAACCGGTTTTGGTCAACGTTGATGGATTCTTTTATATCTTTAAGCGAACGCATTATTCTCTCCCTTGTGTTTTCTATGCGCTTACTTTCAAAGGGTTCAATACGCTGCAGTAAGTTTCTTATATTTTTTTCTCTACTCACAATATCTTCATACATATGTTTTCCTTCCGACTCCCGATATCTTTGAACATGTGATATGGCTTCTTTCAAGGCAGACGCTATCTCGTTCCACTCCTCTTCCACCAGCTCTTCACTTTGGGTTTGCATAACATCAGGCAGACGCAGTAATTCGGCCAAAATATCTGACGAAACGGGAGTATCCAGGGCTTTGCCTACATCTTGCATTTCTTTAAAATAATGGAGCAAAATGGGTTTATTGATATGGTAGGCCATTTGGTCCTGGGCACACTCCAGGGTCATAATGAGTTCTATCTTTCCCCTTTCAAATGCTTTACTGAGCATACTCCGGATTACATTTTCCTTTTCGCGGTAATAACCCGGCATCTTAATAGCAAGATCGATGTTCTTACTATTGAGGGTTCGGATTTCCAACTTGATAATCTTGTTTTTGTACTGGCAAACAGATTTGCCATATCCCGTCATTGAAGCTAACATAGTTTTACAAATTTGTTGCAAAAATACAATTTAATCCCTTTTAATACCTGAAAATAAAACCCCTGTCGGTCAATAATTTGGCGACTATCCCAATTTACAGCATGATGCCGCCCATTGCATTGTCTAAAGAGGGTACAAAAAAAGAGGTTCCGAAGAAACAGAACCTCTTATACTTTTTATTCAGCATTGGTCACCAATGAAAAGTTAGGATTTCTCCTTATCCTCTTCTGAAAATCCAACCCTGTCCATTTTACCCCAAGTTTTCTCACCAATAAAATACTTAAAGTTTCCTCTGATGTTAAAAATCAGAATAAATGGGTGGTAAAAAATAGGCTCCAGCATAGATGTGAACAGCATTTTCACCACCTCGCGTTTTCGCTGGTAGCGGTGAAACGAGAGCTCCTCAAAAAGGATAGCCCAATGAGTGAGGGTAACTGCAAAGAAGTAAATGGTTCCTAAAAGAAGGAAGAAGAATGGCCAATTGGGTATACCCAGCATGGCAATAATGATAAAATATATAATCCCGATAAACTCAACAATCGGGGCAAGCCATTCAAAGAAGAACCAGTAAGGGTGACCCATCATCCCAAGACTTTTGTATTTAGGATTGAAAAAGAGTTTGAAGTGGATAAACAAACTCTCCATAGTGCCCCTGGTCCAGCGGTCGCGCTGGCGGCCCAACACCTTAAGGCTGGCTGGTACCTCTGTCCAGCATAATGGGTCTGGGATATAAATTACCTTGTACTTCTCTTTTTGGTCCGACATGTA
>SLQX01000100.1 GCA_007131245.1 Bacteroidales bacterium | reverse complement strand
CATCAAAATCGTCAGCAGCAGCCACCAGGTTTCGCGGTGTTCTGAACATTTCATCCAGGGTGGTTGCATAAGCACTTCGTCCGTGGGAGTATTGATACGATTCATCAACAGAGAATGCTTTATAATAGTAGGTTGTAAGTTCATCCAGTACTACGTGGTTATAAGAGTTGCCATCCCCCGTATAAAGGACCGTACCCCCACCCGGAATACTTTGTCCGGGAGTATAGGCATGCCCATCCTGTGGAACCCCAAACTCATTGGTTTGTGCCCAAAGGATCATCACATTGTCATTATCAGGATTCTTCTCCCAGGAAAGGCCTATATTATCTGGGCCTTGTGCATAAACATTAAAAGAAACAGGATTCATTATACCTTCGGGAGACGCCCAGGCAAGACCTGTTTCATTCTCCAACCATTGCTGGAAGTAGGAGACCCTCGCATACACCCCGGGATAATCTTCAAAAGCACAACCATTTCCCCAGCTGGTTACACCGGCCAGGCGATATCCCAGGGGAGAGTCAGCATCAGGAACCACCAAAGGGCCGCCGCTGTCACCCTGACAAGCATCAATCCCCCCTTCAGGGTAACCTGCCATCAGCATATCATCTGTAATTAGAGCAGGGTTGTAACTACCCGGGTCATCGGTAACAGGAACTTCAGCCACCTGCAAAATATTGGGCGCCGTGCCCTGCCAGGAGGTTGTCCCCCACCCTGTAATAACAGACATCACACCCGGGTCCTCCAATCCTTCATTCGCCCACAGCCCCGTCATTACAGGAATGGCTTTGGCTTCTGCCCCATTCAGGTTAAGAGGTTCTGACAAATAAAGTAATGCAATATCATGATCATGATTATTGATACTCTGGTACGAAGGATGTGGTATTTCGGTCTGTACACTAATGGTTTGACCAGGATCCGTTTTATCTGTCACTCCGGCCCTGACCCTTATATTGTTATAAACACCCAAACAATGCGCTGCGGTAATAACCCAGCGTTCACTGATAATGCTACCTCCACAAAATTGCTGATTGGACGATGTAACTATGGCAACCTGCCAGGGGTAGTCAGTAATATCAGCATCATCACCTCCCACAATCCTATTGTCGGGCATTTGACTCATCAGTTGAATCCCTTGCGGCTTCAACTCTGACTCCCAGGTAGCTTCTGCCTGAATCATTGGTTCACCCTTTGACCAGGTTTTTTCTTGTGATTGTACACAGGTAATTATCAGCATGAACCAGCCAACAAAAACCAGCGTTTTGGGTGTAAAAATTCCTGTTCTTTTCATAATGGAGATGTTTTTGATTTTTTCTGTAAGGGTATTCCCTGATGCTATTTCTTTTAAACCCTTGTTAAATTCTGTAATGTTATACCAAATTTTTAAGCAAATAGTTTCACTTTTCGGCACTTTATCGAAATGCAAAAATATCAAAAAAAGCAATAATACAGGCCAATCTACTATTTTTCAGGCAAAAACAGGTAATTTCTGCGGGTCATTTCAAGGGTATTCTTCGGAGTAAGTATTTTTACCTATTAACATTGCCCAATTATCCGTATTCTCCCTAAGCTCACAAAAACAAAACAACACCATCTCTGACTCAAAAAACCCCTTTCAGAAGTAAGTGGCCTTTCGCCTCCGTTGAAACAAAAAAGGTGAAAAAGGTCATCCATGCTGGTTCATTCTTCTCCTAACAAAAGACCAATGACAACCCTTAAAATATTATGTGATAAACAATGCTGAACAGAAAACCCATGCCGAATAGTCCTGAATCAAGTTCCCTCCCCCCCTTGCCCTACAATAAATTTTGAACAAGAGAGATAAGGATAGCCTAAAAATATGCTCAAAAACTGTATTTTTGCGAATACATCATTCCGCAAATTGTATCAATTAGCGTAAACCTCAAAACCCGCAAGGAGCTATGTATAAAAGAGAAGACATTCCCACGCCCCCATACTGGCTTGCACTGACTCCAATCATTATAACAGGTATTGCACTTGGTTTTTCAGTATTTGTTTTTGAAGCAGAGCCTCATTTTTCTTTACTGCTGGGGGCTGCAGCCGCAGGATTATGCGCCTACTTTTACGGTTACACATGGGATACCATTAAAAAAGGGTTTAAAGATGCCATTAGCCGGACCATTCCATCACTGATTATTTTGCTGATTATTGGTATGCTGATGGCTGTATGGATAGCCAGCGGCATTGTCCCTGCCCTGATGTATTTTGGCTTTGACTTCTTTGTTGCCCGCTGGTTTTTACCACTGATATTACTTTTCAGCGCTTTTATGGCTCTGATAACGGGTAGCTCGTGGTCTACCATCGGAACCATTGGAGTTGCCGCCATGGGCGTAAGCGAAGGACTGGGCATCCCCCTTGCTATGAGCGCAGGAGCTGTAGTATCAGGTTCTTTCTTTGGAGATAAACTCTCCCCCATGTCCGATTCTACTAACCTCACCCCTTCGGTATTGGGGGTAAACCTTTACGACCATATTCGTCACATGCTTTATACAACTTTACCTGCCCTGGGATTATCAGCCCTGGTTTTTACCATTATGGGCTTTATGGCAGCAGGTAACGGGAACCAGGGTGACGTGAGCATGTACACCGACGGGATCACCCAGCACTTTAACCTTTCACTGTGGTTGTTTCTCCCCCCTGCAATAGTGGTCTTTCTTATTGTAAAAAAAGTCCCCGCCATTCCCAGCCTACTCACTGGTGTTGTGCTTGGAGGGATAGCCTACCTGATAGTACAGGGAGGTAACTTTTCCACACTGCTGGATTCTATACATTCGGGCTATGTACTTGATTCGGGCAATAAAGAGCTGAATGAGCTATTTAGCCGCGGGGGAATGGAAAGCATGTACAATGTGATTGCCCTGGCACTTGTTTCGCTTGCCTTTGGAGGAATCATGGACCGTACGGGTATGCTTCACAGTATTGTTTTGTTGCTGTCCCGATTTGTCAATACCATAGGCAACCTAACGCTCACAGTGCTGGGCACGTCAGTTTTTGTGAATATTTTTGGTGCCAACCAGTACCTTGCTGTTATCCTTCCCGGACAGATGTTTGAAGAGTGTTATCGTGATAAAAGCCTCAAACTCAAAAATCTCACACGAACCCTGGAGGCCGGAGGCACATTAACCGCCCCGCTGATTCCATGGAATAGTAGTGCTGTTTTTATTTACTCAGCCCTGGGGGTATCTGCAACCGCCTATGCACCCTATGCCGTTCTTTGCTGGATAACACCCATTGTGGCCGGCATTTTTGGTTATGCCGGAATAACAATGCATAAACTTGGAGCAGAGGAAGAAAAGGAGAAAGAGGATCAGCAATAAGACCAGTCTTTACCTCCTGCTCACGAGGAGCTACCTGATACACCCGGGCCAAACCCTATTCAGCCCGAAGGTGAAAAATGCAATATTAAGCTTTACAATTGTCTCTTACCTGGGCAGCAGAATTCCGGGTCATTAAAGGTTCATCAGAAAATAATTGAGTTAATTCATTGGTCTGATACCTGTCCCGCCTAATGCGGGGGAACTTGCATGGTCCTGCTTTATTCGCAAATTACATTTATATGGGTGCTCATGCAAGTTTCATTAAACCAAAGGGTTTTAGGTTCCTGAATCCATTATTATCCTGTAATGCCGGTAATAATTATTGAACCAAACAACTTCTAACCCTAACTGTTTATCAGAAAACAAAAGATTGTTCCTGTACCCGGACACTTCATGCCACTGGTTTTTGATAATTCTACTGCTTATGACCCATCGAAAAAGTAAAGAGCAAGCCCAACAACAACCGTACACACCCGTACAACAATTCCCTTGGTTTGAGGTTCGCTATTACCCGGAAGCCATATTCGCCACCATATATACCACGGCCCGCACATTCCGTGAAATTACCGCACCTGCATTTAAAACCCTTGCCGATTACATTTTCGGTGGTAATGATACCGGTCAGAGAATTGCTATGACAGCACCCGTATATATTGAATTCTATGAAAATGGGTCGAGCATGAGTTTTGTTATGCCCTCAGAGTATGAAATGGAAGATTTGCCTAATCCAATGAACCCCCATATAAAAATAGAACGTGCACAACCAGGGTTTGTAGCTGCAATTACCTTTGGCGGGTATGCGAGTGATGAAAAAATAATTGAAGAGAGTGAAAAGCTTCGTAAGTATCTCAAAAAAAATAACATTGAGTGGACAGGCAGCTTCCGGTTTTTGGGTTACAGCTCACCAACCCAACACCAGGAAAGAAGAAATGAAGTGGCAGTAAGTATTATATGGGAATAATTATGTAGGTTTGCGGTTAAAACATATAGAACATGAACGAATGCTCGGGAAAATATTTCGTGGAAAACGGCAAAGTGAAAGAAACGACAGGTTTTGATGATGCTTTCCTTCAAACACCTCATTATATTTACGAGGTTTTCAGGGTCATTGACGGAACAGCTCTTTTTTTGGAAGACCATTTGCATCGTTTGGAAAAAA
This sequence comes from Bacteroidales bacterium, assembly GCA_007131245.1. Taxonomy (GTDB): domain Bacteria; phylum Bacteroidota; class Bacteroidia; order Bacteroidales; family UBA7960; genus SKVR01. The sequence continues at coordinate 5,203 of SLQX01000100.1, read as the reverse complement.
CCTGTGCCTTATCGGAGCACTGCCCCGGTTTTTCACACCAGCAAATTCATCATCAAGTTTATCAGCTTATACGAATCAACCATTTTAATTACGGTAATATAAAAATTGTCTTAACATCGCAAAAACCCGGAGTCTCTAAGCTTATTATTTATATCAACCCACACCAGTATCCTACCCCGGAGCAATATAAAAAAGGTGTTGCTGTAAGTTTATACAAAGGAGTGCGATACAACCCCAACGCCAAAGTGATGGATGTAAAGCTGAGGGCTAATACCAACATGGTAAAACAGGAGAAAAACGTTTACGAAACCTTGCTGGTGGATGAAAAAGGCTTTATTACCGAGGGGAGTCGCTCCAATGTATTTTTCATCAAAAACAGACAAATCATCACCCCTCCCCTGAAAGATGTGCTGCCCGGTATCACCCGAAAACACATTATCCAGCTTTGTCAGCAAATGGGATTAGATGCCAGGGAAGAAAAAGTAAAAGCACAATCGCTGGAGGACATGGAAGGGCTTTTCATAACAGGTACCTCACGAAAAGTTTTACCGGTAAACCAGGTTGATCAATGGCTTTTTGATCCGCAGCAGCTCCTTACACAAAGAATCAGCCAGGCATTTGACCATAAGACCCGTGAATACATAAAAGCCAGACAAAGTTCAGCCAATCCCTGAGGGGTTTACATCTGCTCTATTTTTCAAAATACCCATACTGGTACCCGTAGGCATTGTAATAATTTAAATGTCCCAGCTGCGGGATATCGTTGAGTACAATATTTAAATTATTTACTCCTTTTTCTTTAAGGTTTTTTAGGGTGTGCTGCAAATGTTTAACTGGCGTTGTATTGTGTCTAACAATATATAGTATAACATTTGTGTGTTTAAGCAGGAGCAATGAATCAGCCACCATGCCTGTAGGAGGGGTATCAACGACTATAAAATCATAGTGTTCACGAAGATAGGTAAACAGCTCTTCAACCCTTTTCGAGCTTAGCAGCTCAGATGGATTGGGGGGAATCTGACCCGAATATATAACATCCATATTTTCAACCGGGCTTTTGCGAATAATCTTCGTGGCATCAATTCGGGAGCTAAGGAAATTGCTGATACCCTCTTGCATTTCTACACCAAGGTATTTATGGAGCCTGGGTTTTCTCAAATCAAAAGACAGAAGAATGGTTTTTTTACCCATACTTGCATAGCCCGCAGCCATGTTAAGACTGGCAAAGGTCTTTCCCTCCTCCAGCAAAGTAGAAGTTACCATTAGCACGGGTTTCTGTTCAACGGGCAACACAAACTGGGCATTCGTACGAAGCGATCTAAAAGATTCAGCCTGTAATGACTGTGTTTCAAAAGATATGAGCTTATCTTCCTTCTGCCGGGTTTTGGGGATATACCCTAATATTGGGTAATACCCCATTTTTTCAATATCCTCCGAAGATCTGACTTTATCATTAAAAAATTCATACAAAAAGATAAGCAGGACTGGCAACAAAAATCCTGCGAAAGCAGCCATATAATAGGTAGTCTTTTTTTGGGGAGCAATCTGGTACCCTTCTGAAGCCAAAGCAGGATCCACCACTTCGTGCACCGGGGTAAACCCGGCTTTATTAATCTGCATTTCAGATTTTTTATTTCGTAGAAATGTATAAAGGGTATTATGTAACTGAAACTGCCGTTCAATATTAAGGAGGTTTCTTTGAGATTCGGGAATTGTACTAATCTTCTGTGAAGCTTCTTCAATTCTGGCCTCTGTATCAGCCATTGCAATTTGGTTGGCTTCGAGAATGTTTTTAAGGCTTTCCCTGACTGTTCTTTTAGCTCTGTGAATACGATTATCCAGTGTAACCAGAAAAGGGTTTTCCCTTTTCGTGTTGGCAATTAATTCAGAACGCTCCCCATACAAGTCCATTAGCTCTCCAATAAGATCTGACAAGAGTTTATCATCCACTCCCAGGGATGAAGGAGCAATCAGGTCTGAGCCATCTTCATCAGCTTGTTGTAAATAATTTTCCAGGTATCTGTAATACTTCTCATTAATCAACAATTCAGCTTTTTTTTGCTGAAGTTGCTCCATTTGTGATACCGCAAACTGAGAGTGGTAGTCAATATTCAGTATTTGCTGGTTTGCCCGAAAATCTTCCAGGGTACTTTCCGATTGGTAAAGGGATTGTGTTACCTGCTGCAACTGCTCATCAATAAAATTGATCACTTTTTCCGCCCTGGCATTCTTTTTATTCAACTCCCTTTGCAAAAATTTATGGGCATGCATATTAAGAAAAGCTTCATTTTTCGCTCTGCTTGTGCCCTGAATGGAGACATTTAATATGGATGAGTTATTTTTTTCCTCCACAGTAATGTTGCGGTATTGGCGTATCAGGGAGTTTACATTCCTGAATATCACTACAAACTCCTTATCTGAAGCGGGCAGAAGATCAGGGTTTTCAACAATACGAAACCGGAACCACGGCTCCTGGACCCAATGTCCGCCGGGGACATCCATTTGTAAATCCATTTCAGAAGCTTTCCCCACATTCTTTTCCTGGCTGAAAGAATAAAGCCCGGACTGCTCCCATTGGGCCGTTACCGACCAACTACCATCCTCATTTCGGGAAATCAAAAAGGGAGCATTTACAGGTTGTGGCCATAGCGAATCAATCTCCACACGAAAGTAAGGATTGGGGTAAAGTTCTGTATCCACAAAAGGGGTTTTCTCAAGGTATTCGACCGAAAAATCCAATGAAGACACGGTCTCTTTCACCAACGAGCGGCTAGTCAATATCCCTATTTCATTTTGCAGTCGTGAGCCAGAAATAGCTAAAGAACCTGCTCCCGGGGATTCACCAACCTTTAACAAAGCATCATCTTCATCAAAAATAAGCAGCGTTAAATGATTCTGGTAAATATTCTGTTTATAAGAGTTGCTAACCCAAGCCAATAGTAAAGCTATAAAAAGGCTGAGCACAAACCATGGCCACAAATGCAAATACTTTTTGATGTTTTTTTTCAAGTCAAGGGTTTCCTCACGAAAAGGATCATCAAAATGTTGCATATTGTTTGATTTTAATCAATAAAAACGTTGTAAATAACCAATGCGGTAGAAAACACAGACAAGAAAACACCATAAGGCACTGCACGCTGTGTATAAGATTTTATAGGTCTTGAATCCAGGTATATTATATCATTTGGCATCAGATGGTAATAGTCTTTTGCCAGCAAATCCAATTCGCTGAGATCAACTATTTTAACCACCGTTCCTGTTGGCGTTTGACGGATAAGTTTTGCTCTGTTAATATCAGCAAAATCATTTACACCACCAGCCATACTTAGGGCTTGTAGAATATTAGCATACTCCCTGTGAATGGTATATGTGCCTGTTTTTTGTACTTCGCCCATCACTGAAATCTGGAAGTTAACCAATTTTACAATCACATTGATTTCATTAAAATACTCATCAAGCACGGTCTGGATTTCTTTCTGTACCTCTTCAACTGTTTTGTCCTGCACAAATATCTGATCGATAAAGGAAAAAGAAATGGCCCCCTGTTCATTTACTGTATAACTGTTGAGATACATATAGGTGGGGTTCATCAGATTTGGCAAATCGCTTTGAAAAAGCCTGCTGGTATTAGGATCCAGACTGTGAACCTTAATATATAACTGATCACCGGTCTGAACTTTGTAGGATGTTTCCCGGGGATTCTCTACAGAAAATTCTGTTGCCTGACGATCATCTTCTCTTACCAATGATACTTTTCTATGGTTTACGCATGAGGAAGCAATCAAAACTAACATCAGTAAAATTAATCCGGTTCCTGGTTTTTTATCATTCTTTTTCATACATCGTAATTTTGTGCAACATCATTAAAGACTTGAAGTTATTAAAAAATTAAAAAAACGCATTACCTCAAAGGTATTTTTTCACCTTTCCTGTACATGACAACGAATGCTCCATCAACACTGGCATTGCCTGCTATCTCCCAGGAGTCCGACAGGGTTGAAGCACCTGGCAAACTATACTTGAACCAACCCTCTTCAAAAATTACCCCCACAGTTTTATCACCGGTATAAATGCTCTTGACCTCATAATATCCAAGGGGATACCGGCTGGCTGCAATCTGGACCCTGTACTCTTCTCCGGAATTATTGTGAAAAGTTGAAAATGCTGAATGGGCCATTACATTCTCAAATTGCCGGGCTTTATAAGCCGGAACTTGACGTCCAAAACAATAAGCAATAATAAAGGCACCATCAACATCTATATTGTTTTGCAGGTACTCCCGCGCAGAAGCAAAAGAATTAAATTCACCCACATAATATTTTGTCCAAACATCTTCTTCAAAGTTATGAACATTTAACCCTCCTGAGTACAAAATATCCAAATAACTTTCATCAAGGGGGGGCAACACTAGCGGCTATCTGAATATGATAACGAAGGGCTTTTATTTCACTAACTCTATCTTCAACAGTTTTTGCAGCTGATGCTTCTGCATTGGAAAACGGCTGAACTGCTGGTTCTGCATCTGATTTTTTCTCATGCTTATCAACCATGGGTAGTTCTTCCTTTTGCAACGGAGTTCTTATGTCCATGATTGTCGTTTCTGCTTCTTCCTGAACCCGCTCAATAAAGGCCTTATCCTTTAGGGGTGCCTCCCCCTGGCCCAATGCTCTCAGGTAATCTTCCCAGACCTGCCTCCAATTCGCGGTCTGTCTTAGCTCTGTATCACTCAGAAACTGATGAATAATACTTTCAGAGATAGTTCCTTTATCCCTGAAGTCCAAAAACATCTGCAACATTTTCTGGTTTATATCAACGGAAATTGTATCACTCTGACGAAAAGGAGCAATGTTCCCTGCATACACCACGCAAACAGAATTACAAGTGAATAAAGCAAAAAGTATTAAAAACAAAAGTCTCCTCGTATACAACATCTGAACTTTTCTCAATCAAACAACAAAATACTTGCACAAAACAATTTTACCGATGAAATAGATCAAGGTCTAAATCAATATTATAAAAATAGCCTTTTTATTTGTAAGCACAACTCCAAATCTAATTCGCGCATCCATTCAATTATTATAACATTTTAATAAGTGCTAAAATTTATTGGCAGAACTAAATGTATTCAGCCATTCACAGAATAAGCCTAAGCAAATAGATATGAAAATCCAAGATTGAGTATTATAAAACCTGTCAAAAAGTT
>SLQX01000083.1 GCA_007131245.1 Bacteroidales bacterium | reverse complement strand
TAATTATACACTTGGTGTCACAGATAAAATGGTCATCGTTGTATTTAAAACCAGGAGGTAATGAAAAAAGCATTAAACTTGCAAAATAATTTTTGATTAGGCATCTTATCAGTTTTAATTTAAAGGTTTGACCAATGAATAACTATAAAAGGATATTATTGAAACTCAGTGGAGAATCACTTGCATCAGTGAACAAACAGGGGATTGATGGAAATATGCTGAGTGCATATGTGAGTGAAGTTAAATCAGTCTATGATAAAGGGATACAAGTAGGAATCGTGTTGGGAGGAGGAAATATATTCAGGGGGGTTAGTGGAAAAAGTGAAGGTGTAGACCGTGTGCAGGGCGATTATATGGGTATGCTCGCAACTGTTATTAATTCAATGGCGCTGCAGTCCGCCCTGGAAAGTGCAAACATTAAAGCAGTGGTTCTGTCAGGTATAGCCATTGACCCCATTTGTGAAAGAATGAGCCGTAGAAAAGCTATTGAGTATATCGAAAATGGATATGTTGTTATAATGGCTGGTGGTACCAGTAACCCATTTTTTACAACCGACTCGGCTGCTGCCTTGCGCGCTGTTGAAATAAAAGCGGATGTACTTCTTAAAGGTACCCGTGTAGATGGTGTTTATACCGCTGACCCTGAAAAGGACCCGCATGCCAAACGTTTTGACCAAATCACTTTTCAAGAGGCCTACCAGAAGAATCTTCAAGTAATGGATCTTACAGCTTTCACTCTCTGCATGGAAAATGAAGTTGATATTATTGTTTTTGATGTGCACCGGAGCGGGAATCTCAAAGAAATTCTTGTGGAGGGCAAACCCAACGGAACACTTGTAAAAAAATAGGGTTATTTCTGTTTTTTATGCCAAAAAGATTATTTTTGTAGGCAGATAACATTAATAAACCTTGAATCTGAAAAAAATCATACCATGAATGAAGAATTAGATTTTTTAAATGATGAGGCAGAAGAGAAGATGGGGAATGCTGTCAAGCACTTTGAGCGCGAGCTTGTTAAAATAAGGGCCGGCAAAGCCAACCCGCAAATGCTCGACAGTGTTAAAGTGGATTATTATGGTACCCTTAGCCCTTTAAGCCAGGTCTCGAACATCAATACACCGGATCCCAAAAGCATTGTTGTACAACCCTGGGAGAAATCGATGCTTGCACCCATTGAAAAGGCGATTATGGCAGCCAACCTTGGCTTTAATCCGCAAAATGATGGAACTGTCATAAGGATTGTTGTGCCCCCGCTAACCGAAGAAAGAAGGAAGGAGTTGGTTAAAAAAGCCAAAGGTGAAGCTGAAAACTGCAAGGTGAGTATAAGAAATGCCAGGAGAGATGCTATTGATGCGGCTAAGAAACTTGAAAAAGAAGGTGTACCAGAGGATGAGGTGAAAAGGTTTGAATCCAATATGCAGGAGCTTACGGATAAGCATATTAAGAAAGCCGATCAACTGCTTGAAGCAAAAGAAAGTGATATAATGACCATCTGATTCTACCTGCTTTTTTTATACTTATAGAACTGGTAATACATTGACATATAGTCAAATACTGATATCCTAAAGCACCTTGGTTTCCTTTGATGGGTAGCCAAGGTGCTTTATATAATAACGTTTTATTTCTCATACTTCTAATTAACGCCCACAATTGCTGCAGATTTCAGGAAGGTTTTTGTTTTCCAGTATTCTTTTTCGAAAATCCTGCATCGTTTTTGATTTCCAATGAGTTAGAGGGCGAACTTCTCCTTCTCCCATAGGATATTCTGGTATTTTATCATAACAACAGGGTACCATTTGCCCGTCGCTGGTATATACCGCATTGCTCCATAGACGAAAACAGGATTTGGATTTTGGGGAAGGGTTTTTGGGGTAGCGATTGTATTGTTGGATTGAAGGGGTAAAAGTTTTTTTCCCTGCATCTGAATATATTTGCATGCTTTTCAAAACAAGGACATCAACGCCAAGGTTTCGCACAAAAGTTGTTAAGCCAGGAAGCTCATGTTCATTGGTTTTGTTCACCAGGAACTGCACCACGATCAAAGGGTTTGTTTTTCCCAGCCGGTTGCGTGTTTCAACCAATTGCCTGATCCCTTTTATTACCGTATCAAACTTTCCTCCTCTGCGGTATTCCCAATAGGTTTGTTGCCGGGTTCCATCCAGGGAAACAACCAATCTGTTCAACTTGCTCTCAACAGTTTGTATGCAGTTGGCTTCATCCAAAAAATGGCCATTGGTTGATATGACTGTATAATAATTTCGGGAGCTTGCTTTCTGCAGAATTTTGAAAATGTCAGGATGCAAAAAAGGCTCTCCCTGAAAGTAGAGGTTGCAGTAGAAGGCATTTTTTTGATGCGCTGCAAGAAGTTTTTCAACCAGATCAGGCTCCATATATTTTTGATGACGCTTTGTAACCCCCCGTCCTGCTGCACATTCCGGACACTTTAGGTTACATACTGCTGCCGTTTCAAGATGAAGGGAGAAAGGTCCGCCCATTACATAGGGAATTTTTCGGAACATAGAAAGCCTGTAAGCGTAAATAATTTTCAGGTAGTTCCAAAGTCGCTTTTTGCGGATTATGCTTCTGCATAACCGGGCAATGTCGTTTATATAAGCCGAATAATTGAGTATCATGTGCAGGGGGCGTCAATTATTTAAGCGGACATTTGTAAAAAGGTCGTGCTATTGACTGGAGTTGAAGGAGTCTTGCAAACCTTTTACCATTCTTGATTTTTCAATAAACTGGCGTACAAAAATACGAATTACGCTGTAAGTGGGGATAGCGATTATCATCCCAAAAACGCCGGCCGTCATGCCTGCAATCATAAACACGATAAAAATTTCCAGGGGATGCGCCCTCACACTTTTTGAGTATATCATGGGCTGTAAAACTCCCACATCAATGGTGTTAACTACAATGAATGATGCCACAATGCTCAGGATTAAGGGGAGCATTTGTGTGTAAAAGTCCAAGTGAAGGTTTACGGAAATACCCAGGAAAACCCCGATAAATGTAGCGATGATAGGCCCCACATAAGGAATAACATTAAGTATACCGGCAAAAAAGCCAATAACCAGTGCATTGGGCATTCCCAGCAGCCACATGGCGAAGCTGATCATTATAAAAACCGCTGTAAGATCGGTAAGCAGTCCTGCAAAATAGCGTCTGAGCAGAACCTTACTTTCGGCAAGAATAACCCGGACCTCCTGTTTGTAAGGTTTTGGGGTAAAGTAAACAAATATGTTTGAGAATAGATGCTGCTCCTTTAAAAAGAAAAAGGTGATAAAACTGATGGCCAAAAACCCGAAAAACACTTCAATGGCAAAGCTTATAAGCGAATTGAAAAGGCTGGAAAACCGATCAAAGGTAGCAATGGCTACCAGCTCTGACACAATTTTGCTGCTAATGGTTTCGTCGGGTTTGAGGAGGCTCCATTCGCGCAGTTTCATCTCCAGCTGCATCAGAGGATCCTCCAGGTTGCGGGTTATACCTGCCACATCCAGATCTGCAACAAATGCAGCCTGTGAGGCTAGTAAGGGAAAAAAGACGGTTACAAACCCAGCAAACAACGACAACATAAATAGAAGTGTGATAAATGCGCAAACACCCCTGGGCAGGCGCAGGTTGCCAACTTTCACCCGCTGCAACAAATCAACCACGGGCTGCCCTAATAATGACAGTACCACAGCGATAATAAGATACAGAAAAACCCGAAAGAAATACCAGATAAATATTCCCGACAGTATCAGCAACAAAAAGAGGATAATATTTCGTAGGGTGCTGCCCATGAGTGTGTTTTTATTCTTTTAAAGTTGGCTTTAGCCCCGGAATGATAAAGTCTGAATGGTTCCAGGGAGTTATTTCAGCCTCTTCAAGTGTTTTGAGTGCCTTTCCCCGATCCATACTGAGTTGGTGGGTGAGTTTGCTCAATGAGGGAAATTTCATTTCCTCTCGTATATGTTTATAGAAATGAATGGATATCTCTTGCTCATAAATATCTTTTGAAAAATCAAATATGTGGGCCTCAATGGTTACATTGTCCATGTTAAGCGTTGGACGAATTCCAACATTTATCATGGATCTGTACCACTTTTTGTCGTGCTTTACCCACCCTGCGTAAACTCCCATGGGAGGGATAATTTTCCGGGGTTCGTCGGTGTCCAGGTTGGCTGTGGGGTAACCCAGCTGACGCCCGATCTGATTGCCATAAGCAACTTTGCCACTGACAGGATACATGTACCCCAGTTTTTTATACCAGTTAAAATTTGTTTTATAACGTAGAAGAGAAGACAAAAACTTACGAGCTGATTTGGCATTTATACCATCCTGGTCTAAGCCTTCAAGCATATAGGGTCCTTGGTAAAACCCAATTCTATGATTTTGTTTTTTCCTGATTTGCCTGGCTACAAAAGGCCATTTTTCTGAACTCACTTCAAGGTAGTAACGCGCCCCCAACTGCTTTAAAAGTTGCTGACGCTCACTACTGCTCAAGAGCCACCTTGTGGATTCATCATGGGGGAACACATCCAAAAACAAGACCTCTCCATTGACAAGCTTGTTAATTTCATCCAGCTGCAGAATATGCTTTTTCTGCATACGGAAAAATGCTCCCGCAATTACATGTGGATACTGGTGAATATCCAACTCCTCTATGCTTTTAAAAATGTGCAAGGTTTTGTGTTTTCTTTTTACCCCTTAGGTTTGTATTGCTTACAAAACTAAATATTTTAAGACAATTATGCTCATATTGCAGCAAATGATTTCGCTCTTCACTGTTAATATGGATGTAATTAGTGGAAACACATCCTGAAAAATTTTTATGTAAACATATCCACGGATGATGCTGTTAAATATAAATGTTATCCTCTCTTTTTAAAGGATGAAATATTCAGCTAATCAGGCGCCGTTTCTTTATCGGCTACTCTCCCAATAATCAGGATACAGTGTTATGAAAATTTGCAATCCAAAAACTTTGTATAGTAAAAATACACGAAAAAAAATCATCGTTTGAGAAAATTACGTGAAATACGTGGTTGCTTTTGTCTAAAATTTACTAATATTGTTTCCTATAAATGATTTAGTCTCACTTATCATAAAAATTTGGGCAGATGGAAAAAATTTCCGGAAAAATATCCCAGGTGATCGGACCTGTGGTGGACGTTGCTTTTGAAAACACCAGTATCCTTCCCGCTATTTATGATGCAATGGAAGTAGAAAACGACCATGGAGTTAAGATTGTGCTTGAATGTCAACAACATATGGGGGAAGACACCGTACGAACAGTAGCCATGGATTCTACTGACGGGCTTTACCGGGGCATGGAAGTGGTTTCTAAACAAGGACCTATTACTATGCCTGCCGGTCAGCAAATCCGGGGACGTCTGTTCAATGTAATTGGAAATACCATTGATGGACTTGAAGATGTTAAAACCTCTAAGCGATATAATATTCACAGTGATGCCCCCAAATTTGAGCATCTGAAAACAGAAACCGAGGTTCTCTATACCGGGATTAAAGTTATCGATATGCTTGCACCCTACCCAAAGGGAGGAAAAATTGGACTTTTTGGTGGGGCAGGTGTGGGCAAAACCGTTTTAATTATGGAATTAATCAACAACATTGCCAAAGGATACCAGGGGACGAGTGTGTTTGCAGGTGTGGGAGAAAGAACCCGTGAAGGGAATGACCTGCTCAGGGAAATGATAGAATCGGGAGTAATCAGGTATGGAAATGATTTTAAAAAATCCATGGAAGAGGGGCATTGGGACTTAAGCAAGGTGGACAGGGAACAGCTTGCCCAGTCACAGGCCACCCTGGTATTCGGTCAGATGAATGAACCTCCGGGAGCACGGGCAAGAGTGGCCCTTTCTGGCTTATCTGTGGCTGAGTATTTCCGCGATGGAGATGATGAAACCTCTGGCTCCGATATTCTTTTCTTCATTGATAATATTTTCCGGTTTACCCAGGCTGGCTCTGAAGTGTCGGCATTGCTTGGCAGGATGCCCTCTGCAGTGGGTTATCAGCCAACCCTTGCCACCGAAATGGGGCTGATGCAGGAGAGAATCACCTCAACCAAACGGGGTTCTATTACATCGGTTCAGGCTGTATACGTTCCCGCAGATGACCTTACCGACCCTGCTCCGGCCACAACCTTTTCTCACCTTGATGCCACAACTGTTCTTAGTCGTAAAATTTTTGAACTGGGAATTTATCCCGCTGTAGACCCATTGGATTCTACCTCCCGTATCCTTGCCCCTGAAATCGTTGGAGATGAACACTACAACATTGCCAAGGAAGTAAAAATGATTCTACAGCGCTATCGTGAGTTGCAGGATATTATTGCCATATTAGGAATGGACGAGCTCTCTGAAGAAGACCGACTGATTGTAAGCAGAGCACGAAGAGTACAACGGTTTCTGTCGCAGCCTTTCTTTGTGGCAGAGCAATATACCGGGCTTAAGGGGTCTTTCGTGAGCATTGAGGATACCCTCAAAGGGTTTAAAATGATTATGGACGGTGAGGTGGATGAATACCCCGAAGCGGCTTTTAGCCTTGTAGGTACTATTGAGCAGGCCATTGAAAAAGGGAAAGCAATCCTGGAAGAATCTGCTAAAAATTAGGCCTATGTATTTAAAAGTTTTTTCTCCCGACAAATTTATTTATGAAGGCAATGTTGTGCTTGTTCAGCTGCCCGGAACCATGGGTTCATTTGAAATTCTCCACAATCATGCCCCCATTATTGCCCTGATCGATAAAGGGAAATTGAAAATAATTGATGAAGGACGGAATAAATTCTTCCTGGAGGTAAATCCTGGTATTGTTGAAGTGAATAACAATATGATTACCCTGCTGACAGAGGAATAAAAACCCGTGCTAATCTACCGGCATTTTTATTTAATTTGCATTTTCCCAACTTTGACGGGACACTGCCTGTGCTTATACCATCTATTATTTTCTTGATAATTTTTTCTGCTGCAAAACAGCCTGTTACGCCATGACTGGCTTTTGACTCCATGACTATGTTATAGGGATTTATTATCTTTACCCAAAAGAAAATTGTTATAATGGAAAAAAGGTGGGTAGTAAAAGATAATGAACATGAGGATATTGTCAGTAAGTTATCCGACTCTCTGGGTATTGACAGTGTTCTGACCAGGTTATTGGTGCAGCGGGGCGTAAGAAGTTTCCCTGAAGCCAAGGAGTTTTTTCGCCCATCAATTGAAGGTTTGCACGATCCTTTTCTGATGAAGGATATGGACATTGCCATTCAGCGGATAGAGCAGGCTATAGAAAAGGGTGAGCGCATCATGGTATATGGTGATTATGATGTGGACGGCACAACTGCTGTGGCCCTTACTTATGCTTTTCTGGAAGATTTTTACGACAATATTGAATTTTATATTCCCGATCGCTACAAAGAAGGCTATGGAATATCCTTGGCAGGTATTGACTATGCTCATAAAAACAATATAAAGGTTATTATTGCTTTGGATTGTGGCATCAAGGCCATAAACCAGGTTAATTATGCAGCTGAAAAAGGGATCGACTTTATCATTTGTGACCATCACAGGCCGGGCGACCAGCTGCCAGCAGCAAAGGCTATTGTGGATCCCAAACGCAAAGATTGCCAATATCCTTATAAGGAGCTTTCGGGGTGCGGTATTGGGTTTAAGTTGGCGCAGGCTTATTATCAGAAAAAAAGACTTCCTTTTGATGAGCTGATGAAGTTTCTGGACCTGGTGGCTGTGAGTATAGCCGCTGATATTGTACCCATTACCGGTGAAAATCGTATACTTGCTTATTATGGTTTGCAAAGGCTTAATTTTAAACCCAGGGCAGGGTTTGAATCCATCTTGTTTTACAGCAATATCATAAGGAAAAGCCAACCTACCACCACGAGTGTTTTCTCCCGCGATATTACCATCAGCGATGCAGTCTTTTTGATTGGCCCCCGAATCAATGCGGCAGGGCGTATGAAAAGCGGAAATGCTGCCGTAGAGTTGTTACTTTGCCAGCGGATGGGTGAGACGCATTTACTAAGCAGAGATATCAACAGCAACAACAACGACCGGAGAAACCTTGACACCGAAATCACCCGGCAAGCCCTGGAAATGATAGATAGCAACCCGGAGCTAAAGGAAAGTAAATCGACGGTGTTGTTTAGTCCTCAATGGCACAAGGGGGTTATAGGGATTGTGGCATCAAGGCTTACAGAACACTATTACCGGCCCACTATAATCCTGACCGAGTCCAATGGTGTTATTACCGGCTCAGCACGTTCTGTTAAGGATTTTGATGTATACGATGCCATTGATGCATGCAGCGATTATCTGGAGCATTTTGGAGGCCATAAATACGCCGCCGGACTGAGCCTGAAACCTGAAAACCTGGAAGCATTTTCACAGGCATTTGATGAAACGGTTTCCAAAACCATTACGGACAGAATGCTGGTACCAGAGATAGAAATCGATGCCGAGATAAAACTCTCACAGATTACCCACAAGTTTTTCAGGATTTTAAAACAATTTGCTCCCCATGGACCCGGAAATATGACCCCTGTTTTTCTTACAAGGGGTGTGACTGATCGCAACACTGCCCGGGTGGTTGGCCAGAAACACCTGAAGGTTACCATTTCCCACCCCCATGAGCCCGGGAAAAGTATCAGTGGAATAGCTTTTCAGCAAGCACATCACTTTGATGCCGTTGTCTGGGGAAAGTATTTTGATATTGTCTATCAGATAGAAGAAAATGAATGGAATGGAACTCGTAACCTTCAGCTTAATATCAAAGACATTAAAACTTATCTGAAATAACCTATCTTTGCACTCGCAAAAAAACGTTGTGTGTTTCAATTATTATCAGTAAAATAAAACTATCTTTTACATCCATGGAAACAGTACTAAGTGGTATCCGGTCAACTGGCAATCTACATTTGGGAAACTATTTTGGTGCCATCAAGAATTTCATAAAAATGCAGCATGAGCATCAGTGTTATTTTTTTATTGCTGATTATCATTCACTAACTACCCACCCAACCCCTGAAGATTTACACCAGAATGTAAGGCAGGTTTTGGTGGAATACCTGGCTGCAGGAATTGACCCTGAGATAGCTACCCTTTACATCCAAAGTGATGTGCCGGAAGTGGCAGAGTTGTATCTGTTGCTTAACATGAATGCCTATATGGGTGAGTTGGAACGCTGCACCACTTTTAAAGAGAAAGCGCGAAAACAACCTGACAACATCAACTCCGGACTTTTGACTTATCCAGTGCTGATGGCTGCCGATATCCTTATTCACAGGTCTAACAAGGTTCCTGTGGGTAAAGACCAGGAGCAGCACCTGGAAATGGCACGTACCTTTGGTAAACGGTTCAACAGGATGTACAATACTGAGTATTTTCCGGAGCCCTATGCTTATAACTTTGGCGGGGATCTCATTAAAATTCCTGGACTTGATGGCAGTACCAAGATGGGTAAATCGGAAGGTGAGGGGAACGCCATTTTCCTGGCTGATGACCCCAAAGTAATTCGGAAAAAAGTTATGAGAGCTGTTACTGATAGTGGCCCAACCGAAATGAACCAACCTAAGCCACAAGCTATTGAAAACCTTTTCAACATCATGAAAGTGGTATCTTCTCCAGAAATTTTGAGTTTCTTTGATGAGAAATATAACCAGTGCCAGATTCGTTACGGAGACTTTAAAAAGCAGATTGCCGAGGATGTAATAACTTTTACGGCTCCCCTAAGGGAGAAAATCATGGAGATAAGTGCCGACGATGCTTATTTGAGCAAGGTT
>SLQX01000082.1 GCA_007131245.1 Bacteroidales bacterium | reverse complement strand
CGGGGATGAGGCCCTTGCCAGTAACGTATATGTTTTCATTTTTGTAGGAGTCATTCACATGATGTTTTAAAAAAAACATCTGTTTTTTGTGGAGCCATATATATGTTAATTCAGAGGCAGGGGAGTCAGTGCTTTTATCGGCATAAAATAACATGATATATGACCTGGGTTTTATCTGTTAAAAAACTTTTTATAACAATCACCTTTGTTGTACTCCCATTTATGGGGCAACCCCTGACTACATTGTCGGTAAATGTAGATAGCCTGATGGAGATAATAGAGTCGGGAGAGTCACCCGAATCGTTGGTTTATGAGGCCTACATTCAGTTGGCATGGGAGCTAAAGTCCATCAAGCCAAACCAGTCCCTGGGATTTGCACAAAATGCACTTCAAATTGCCGAAAAAAAAGAAAACTTGAGGGATGCAGCTAACGCACTCAGTATCATAGGTGTTATTTACTGGCAGATGGGGAACTTCAGGATGGCCCTTGATTATCACCTTGAAGCCAACAGTTTGTTCCGTGATATCGATTATGAGATAGGTATTGCACGATCCAACACCAATATGGGCATCATTTTTTCAGATCAAAGCCATTATGAGGAGGCGCTGGAGTACTTTTATGAAGCTTTACGTATCTATGAATCCAACCAGGATACCCTGGGAATGGCTGCCGTGCTTAATAATATAGGCATGGTGTATGAACACCAGAAAGATTATGATTTGGCCGAAAGACACCATTTGCAATCGCTTGAACTAAAAGAACAGCTGAAAGATGAAAGGGGAATGTCTTTCTCCTACAATAATTTGGGGCTGGTTTATCAGCGACTCGAAGAAACTGAGCTTGCCCAAAAGTATTTTTATAAATCACTGGAAATCCGTTTAGAGCTCAATGATAAACGAGAGATTGCCAACACCACCAGCAACCTGGGTAACCTTTATTTTCAGTTGGAAGATTATGAAAAATCTGATGATTACTTAACCGAAGCCTTAAACCTGTATGCTGAAGTAAATGACAAAAGCGGGCTGGCAAAAACGTATAATTACCTGGGGCGCTTGCACATTGAAACCAATAACCTTGACAGGGCGCGCGATTACTTTAACCAAAGTATGGAAATTGCTGAAGATATTGGGCTTACCCGCATGATTACTGAAAATTATGTAAACCTTGCGAAAGTTATGGCCTTGTATGGTGATTACCAAGCTGCCTACAATTATCAGCAGCTTTATGATCATATCAAAGATAGTATTTATAGTGAGGAAAGCCGTAGAAAAATTATTGAGTTGCAATTGATGTATGACAGGGAAAAAAGGGAAAGTGAAATGGAGCTTTTAAAAAAGAACCAGGAAATAAGTTTCTTGAGTACTCAGAGAGACAGGCTTTTACGTAATTTTCTTATCATAGGGGTGGTTCTTATTCTGATTTCACTTTTTCTGCTTTACAACCGGTTTCTAATTGCCAGCAAGGCAAATGTGTTGCTGGAAAAACAAAAGGCTGAAATAACTGAAACCAATTCTCAGCTGGTGGAACTGAACCACTCGCTTTTAGAGCAAAAGAAACGATATGAAGAATTGAACCGAAAACTTCACCAGTCCAATGAAAAACTCATGGAGTCGGAGAAGCATCTAATGGAAACCAATGCCACCAAAGATAAGTTCTTCTCGATTATTTCGCATGACCTACGCAACCCTTTTGCATCAATTGTTAGTTTTTCCAGAATTTTGAAAAGGGATATCTCCAGTATGTCTAAAGATGAACTCAGTGAACTTGCCTACGAACTGGATAAGTCAGTGCTGAAAATCAACAACCTTCTTGAAAACCTGCTGCAGTGGTCTAGAACCCAAACTGGAAAAATTAAATATAAACCCGAATACATGGCTGTTCATGAAATTGTAAAGGATAACCTGAATCTTTTCAAAAACAATGCAAAAGAAAAGAATGTAAAGCTGATGGATGAGGTTGATGACGACCTACCGGTATTTGCCGATCGCAATATGACCGATACCGTTATTCGCAACCTTCTTTCTAATGCTCTCAAGTATACTGATGTTGGTGGAGAGATTAAAATAAGCAGCTACGTTCATGACCACATGGCATATATATCGGTAAAAGATAACGGAGTAGGAATTTCTCAGGAGAATAAAAAGAAAATATTCAGGGTGGATTCGCTGCATTCAACTTACGGAACAATGGATGAAAAGGGGAGTGGTTTGGGATTGCTGCTTTGCAAAGAATTTGTTGAAAAGCAAGGCGGATATATCACCTTTAAAAGTGAACAGGGTAAGGGGTCTGAATTTACCTTTTCTTTGCCCCTGGAAGACAAACGTGCATGACAGGTTTGCTTTATAATTCTTAAAAAGAGTCATCTTTTACCTGCCTTGTAATCCTTCAAACAGGAACATGAGTAAGTGTAAAAAATAATTCAGCTTGTCTGTTTGATTTGCAAAAAATATTGTATATTTGCACTCCCAAAACAAAAGCGGATGTGGCGTAATTGGTAGCCGCGCCAGACTTAGGATCTGGTGCCGAAAGGCGTGGGGGTTCGAGTCCCTTCATCCGCACAAAATAGATGTATGAGTAATTGCCCCGTAAGATAATAGTAGCATTGCGATCTAACGGGGTATTTTTTATTTAGATAATATTGATTTGTAATTAAACGTTGAATGCTTGTGTGATGGAAAACTTTCAAATAAATCATTCACACAAATAAAAAATAGATGTATATGAATATTGTTCAGGAGAATACAGGAGAACTCACCGCAACCCTAAAAGTACAACTGGGACCCGATGACTACCAGCAAAAAGTGGATAAAGCATTGAAAGATTTGCAAAAAAATGCACAAATCAAAGGTTTCAGGCCAGGCAAAGTGCCCATGGGTATGGTGAAAAAAATGTACGGTCAAAGCGTTCTTGCCGATGAAGTTAATAAAGTACTTGTAGATGCAGTATACGACTATATCAAAGAAAAAGAAATCAATATACTGGGTAACCCACTGCCCGATCAGGAAAAAGCAGCTAATATTGACTGGGAAAACCAAACCGAGTTTGAATTTGCCTACGAAGTTGGTATTGCTCCAGAAGTAAATATTTCATTGACCGATGAGGAAATTGAAGTGGAGTACCACAAAATAAAAGTGGAAGACAACCTGGTGGATGAAACCATCACTGATATTGCCAAGAGGTATGGCAAAATGCACAACCCCGAAGTGTCAGAAAAAGAAGATGTTTTGTTTGGTGAGTTTGCAGAGCTCGATGGCGATGGCAATGTTATTGAAGATGGTTTGAAAAATAAATCTAATCTGTATATACAGTATTTGAAGGACCAGGAAACCAAAGATAAATGTGTGGGCCTAAAAGCCGGAGACGTCGTAAACCTTGACCTGGTAAAATCCGTTGAAAACGAAACCGAAATGGCAAATATGCTGGGTGTTAAAAAAGAGGAGCTTGAGCAATACGGTAAAAACTACCAGTTTACACTCGAGCGTATCTCCAGAATTGAGCCTGCTGAACTTAACGAAGAGTTATTCAATAAGGTAGCCCCTGACAAGGAAATAAAAGACGAAAATGCTTTTCGTGAATTTATCAGGGAGCAACTGGGAAAACAATACCAAGCCGATGTGGATAAACACTTCAAGAATGAAGCCATTAAGGCCCTGGTGGACAAAGCCAACCTTTCACTGCCCGAAGAGTTTCTGAAAAGATGGCTTTTGGAGTCTAATAAACAAAAACAAGAAATAACTCCTGAACAAATTGAAAATGAGTTTGTTTCGTTTACAAATTCATTCAAGTGGCAGCTGATTGAGAATCATCTTATTAAAGAGCACAAGATTGA
Source organism: Bacteroidales bacterium (assembly GCA_007131245.1). Classification (GTDB taxonomy): domain Bacteria; phylum Bacteroidota; class Bacteroidia; order Bacteroidales; family UBA7960; genus SKVR01. The sequence continues at coordinate 5,974 of SLQX01000082.1, read as the reverse complement.
GGTGAACCATGACGAGGTTTCCGAATATCTGAAAAACTTCATGCGACAGCAGATGGCACAATACGGTCAGCCTGAGCCTGATGAAGAAACCATGAACGACTTTGTAAAGCGCATGGCCTCCAACCAGGATGAGCTTAAAAAAGTTTACGATCAGCTATTTGATGTTAAAATCCTTGAGCTGTTCAAGGATAAATTGAAGCTCAAAGAAAAAGAGGTTACTTTTGATGAGTTTGTCAAAGAGATGAATGAAAAATACAAAAATCAAAACCAATCCTAAAAAAACGAGTTATGGTTCCAAAAGATGAATTTCAAAAATATGCAACCCGTCATGCAGGAATAAGCAGTGCAACACTTCACAATTACACTTCTGTTTATGGCAACTATATCAGCCCTACCATTATAGAGGAGCGGCAGTTAAACGTAGCTACCATGGATGTATTCAGCCGCCTGATGATGGACCGGATTATTTTTTTGGGTGTACCCGTAAATGATTATGTTGCCAATATAATCCAGGCGCAGTTATTGTTTCTTGAATCGGTAGATTCGGGTAAGGATATTCAGATTTACCTGAACACCCCGGGTGGATCCGTTTATGCGGGATTGGGGATATACGATACCATGCAGTATATTGCTCCTGATGTTTCCACAATTTGTACCGGGATAGCTGCTTCAATGGGGGCTGTTCTTTTGGCAGCTGGTGCCAAAGGAAAAAGAACAGCACTCAAACATTCACGAATCCTGATTCATCAGCCCATGGGTGGTGCACAGGGGCAGGCCAGTGACATTGAAATCACTGCCCGTGAAATCCTCAAGTTGAAAAAGGAGCTTTATGAAATTATTGCCAAACACGCCAAACAAGACTATGAAAAGATCTGGAAAGATTCGGATCGCGACTACTGGATGACATCCCAGGAGGCATTGGAGTATGGCATGATAGACGAAGTTTTAGGTTCATCGCCCAAAGAAAAGAAAAAATAATAGAACCGCCAGCAGTGTTTTGCTGCTTAGGTTGTAAATCTATTCACTTAATTTATTATCAGAATGTCAAAAGAAAACAGGAAGTGTTCTTTTTGTGGCAGAGAAGATAAAAGCGTTGATATGCTCATATCGGGTATCAATGCTCATATTTGCAATCGATGCGTAGACCAGGCGCAGTTGATAGTGGCTGAAGAGCAAAAGCAAAAGAAGAAAGATGAGATTCCCTCCTTTAAGCTTCTGAAGCCCGCTGAGCTAAAATCTCACCTGGACAACTATGTGATTGGCCAGGATGATGCAAAAAAAGTTCTGTCTGTAGCGGTGTATAACCATTACAAAAGGATTGCCCGATCAGTTGAAGATAAAAGCAAGGCAGGACAGCAAACGGACGATGATGTTGAAATTGAAAAGTCTAACATTGTTTTGGTGGGTGAAACGGGTACAGGAAAAACGCTTATGGCCCGCACCATTGCTAAAATGCTCAAGGTCCCTTTTTGTATAGCTGATGCAACGGTTCTTACCGAGGCCGGGTATGTGGGAGAGGATGTGGAGAGTATTCTTTCAAGATTGCTCCAGGTTGCTGATTATGATTTGGCTGCTGCAGAAAGGGGAATCGTTTTTATTGATGAGGTAGACAAAATTGCCCGCAAAAGCGATAATCCTTCCATTACGCGAGATGTGTCGGGCGAAGGGGTTCAGCAGGCATTGCTGAAAATCCTGGAGGGCGCCACGGTGAGTGTTCCTCCACAGGGCGGCCGGAAGCATCCTGAACAAAAAATGGTACAAATAAACACCCAAAATATTCTCTTTATTTGTGGGGGGGCATTCGACGGAATTGAAAAAAGAATTTCTTCCCGCTTGAAGACCAATGCCATTGGTTATAATGTTGGAAATGAACAGCAACGTATTGATCGTGATAATATTCTGCAATATATTGCTCCACAGGACTTAAAGAGTTTTGGTCTTATCCCGGAGCTTGTTGGAAGAATGCCGGTTCTTTCCTACCTGAACCCACTTGACAAGGATGCATTGAGAAAAATTCTTACTGAGCCCAAAAATGCTTTAATAAAGCAATACTTTAAACTCTTTGAGCTGGACGGTATTAAACTTAAGGTAGACGCTGAGGTTTACGATTTTATTGTTGAGAAAGCTATTGAGTTTAAACTGGGTGCCCGCGGATTGCGATCTATTTGTGAGTTTATTTTACTTGATGCCATGTATGATGCTCCTTCAGGAACTGACCAAACCGAGGTGCATATTACACTGGAGTATGCTCAGCAACAGTTGAAAATTAACAATCCCGGACGACTTAAAGTGGCCTGACCCATTGTTTTTTTCGCCTATAAATTGTAAATTAAGCATCTGTAATTACAGATGCTTTTTTTTGGCACATAATTTGGAAAAACAATGTAATGACCAACCAAGCGTTGTATTGTAAAACCTTTCCAAATTGTTTGGTCGGGTTTTAAATAGTGCTTCGTAAGTAAATAGGGCTGCTGCCCGAAACAAATCGTTTTCAGGTATGAGGTATTTGTTGTATTGCATTCTATTGGGTTTATTTCTAACTTTCGCTTCATCAGTTGAAGCTCAGCCTCAGCAGAAAGAGGGAATTACAACCAGGGCTGTTCTTTACCAGGGCGATACCATACCTTATATCGAACTCCCCGAAGTAAGATTCTTTGCTCCTCGTGTTTTTGAAAACCGGCGTGAAGAGCGACGTTATAACAGGTTGATTCGTAATGTCAAACGTGTCTACCCTTATGCAAAGCTAGCCGGCATTAAATTTGATGAGTACAGTAAAAAACTTGCCGAGCTGGAAACCGATGGTCAAAAAAGAAGGGCGGCACGGCAAATTGAGCGGGAAATCAAGGAAGAGTTTGAGGGGGATTTGAAACGCTTAACCATTTCCCAGGGACATATTCTTATCAAACTCATCGACCGTGAAACCCAACATACATCCTATGATGTTCTCAGAGATTTCAGGGGAGCATTTACAGCCGTATTTTGGCAGTCCTTTGGCCGGCTGTTTGGGTATAATTTAAAGGATGAATATGACCCTGAAGGTGAAGACAAACTCATTGAGGAAATTGTACAGCTAATCGAAATGGGTGCCCTTTAACAAAAAGGGTTTTTTTACTGCAATTCTTCCATATCATAACAATTTATTATTGACCCCTTCCCTGGATAATAATCAATACAGTATGGATAAGGATTTTAAAGTCTACTGCCAGGGACATATTCTCAAGGTAGAGCAGGTCGTACTTTAAACGCTCAATCATTTCCTGTACATTTTCGGCATAGCCAAACTTTACCTGCCCCCATGAAGTAATACCCGGTTTAATTTTTTGCAGAAGCTTGTAGTGGGGAGCCTTTTGTACTATCAGGTCAATGTAGTGTTGTCTTTCGGGTCTTGGGCCAACCAATGACATATTGCCGATGAGTACATTGTAAAACTGGGGTATTTCATCAAGCCTGACTTTTCGCATAAAGCGGCCAAAAGGAGTTATTCGGGGGTCGTCCTGGCAGCTGAGCTGAGGGCCATGCCTTTCTGCGTTCACGTACATGGAGCGGAATTTGTGCATCTTAAAAGGTTTTCCATTGATTCCGATTCGCTCATGTGAATAGAAAATCGGTCCGCGCGAGGATGCCTTAACACCAATAGCCGTGAAAAGGTATACCGGCGATAGCAAGATAAGTGCACAGATAGAAACTGTAACATCCAAAAACCTTTTAATATGCTGTTGCCATGCTGGCATAAGGCCTTGTTGTATTTGAATAAGGGGTGCATCAAAAATGGATGTCATTTTTACTGAACCCAGTAAAATATCATGCATTTCAGGAATAACCTTAATAAGTGCATTGGTTTGATATAGTTCGGCAAGTATTTTCCCCGTATTTTTGTGTTCTTTGGCTTCCAGGGCTATAATAACTTCTTCCACCTGGTACTCTTCGATAATTGATTTGAGGTCCTTAAACCATCCCAGGCGGGGAAGGTGCTCTTCCATTAAATAATGGTCGTAAAGATTAACATTCACAAATCCAATAAACTTATTTCCCGATGATTTCTTCTGTGACTCCATCTCTTCATAAATTTTCAATGCCTTTTTTTGGCTTCCCACAATAATGGTATTAAACCCAATGATTCGGTTATGAATTTTGTGGGTTGTAATGGAGGAGATGATAAAGCGAAAAACAGAGGTGAAGGAGAAGTGCAGAATAAACAGCAAGCCAAATGATTGGTAATACTCTTGATTGGTTTTAACCTCTTCATCACCCAGGAGTACTGCAAAGAAAATGATGAGTACTCCAATAAATGTCATAAAAAAGGTTTGTCCAAACTCGTTGAGCCTTGAGCGCCTCAGGACCTTTTTGTAGCTGCCGCTAAGTGCATAAAGGGTAATCCAAAACAGGGGGATGATAAATATTCCTAAAAGCAGGTTTTCATCAATAAATATTTCCTCTGTAATTGATGTGAATTTCCCGTTACTGCTGTTTTGCCTGTATAAAATAAATAAAAACCATGAAAAAAAGGCAGAAAAAAAGTCAGTAACTACATATTTTAAAATTTGAAGTCTTTGTAATTTTTGGTTCACGCTGTTTTTGTTTATTTATTAAGCTCTTTGGCAAGGTGATTAGTAATGGTTGTTTTGATTATATTTTTGTGATAATACCTATACAAACGCAAACAATTTTTAAAAAGTATTTAAATTGAGATTTTGTGTCCAATATTTTATCAACAGGATATTGTAAAGATGAATAAAATCGCAATCATCTTTTTAGTAAATTGTAATTTGCAAACCAGTATTTGGTAGTTCTTCAATACAGGGATATTGTATTATAATGTCAGGTTTTTATTTTATCCATAATTTGGTAGGCCAGGTTTAATGAGTTGTAGCCATCTTCTATGGTTACCATAGGTGTAGTGTCATTAATGATAGACTCATAAAAGGTTTCGAGTTCGGTTTTGATGGCATTTATGGGTTTTATTTCGGGCTTTTCCACAAAAATTTCTTTTGCTTTTTTACCTTCTCCCAGGTTTAACACCATAGAAAAAGGGCCGGGTTCTTCGGGAGCATCTTTCATTTTGATGATTTCTGTTTCTTTGGAAAGAAAATCTACGGCAATATAGCAGTCTTTTTGAAAAAACCGGCTTTTTCGCATGTTTTTCATCGAAATTCTGCTGGCCGTGAGGTTGGCTACACAGCCATTGTTGAACTCTATTCTTGCATTGGCGATATCCGGAGTGTCTGAAACAACAGCTACGCCACTTGCGTGAATTCGTTTGATGGGAGAATTGATAACACTTAACACAATGTCAATGTCGTGGATCATCAAATCAAGGATGACAGGTACATCTGTGCCCCTTGGGTTAAATTGAGCCAATCGGTGTGTTTCCACAAACATGGGATTATCGATATGAGGCTTGGTGGCCAAAAAAGCCGGGTTGAACCTTTCCACATGTCCTACCTGTACCTTTACATTGGCTTCTCCTGCAAGCTCTATTAGGTTTCTGGCTTCATCGAGTGTGGTGGTTAATGGCTTTTCAATAAAAACGTGTTTAAACCTTTTCAGCGCCACTGACGCACAGTCAAAATGTGACATAGTGGGTGTTACGATGTCTACTATGTCGCACTCCTCAATAAGTTCATCTGATGATGCAAATTGTTTAACATTAAACTTTTGCTCCACATCTCTGGCATTCTTCTCATCGGGATCATAAAAGCCCACAAGTTCTAACTTTTCAGACTCCAGGATGCATTTTATATGTATCTTCCCCAGGTGGCCGGCACCAAGTACACCTATTCTATTCACAATTGATAGCTTTTAATATTAATAATTAATTTTGGTTTTATGTTTACAATATTCGAAATTTGCAATTGATTTAATAATCTCTGATTTCTGCCTCCGGCTGCATTTTTTCTAAAAAAGATGATAAAAGCAGCTGGTAAGATATGTATAGTGCAAAAGTATGATTTTTAGCCAAAGCATTGATTTTTTT
>SLQX01000230.1 GCA_007131245.1 Bacteroidales bacterium | reverse complement strand
GGCTGCTTCGGGCTGGCGTGCAATGGATTCAAGTGCCGTTTTTCCTATCTTACTAATTCCCCAGGCTGCACCGAATACCACCAATGCTGCTGCCAGGGCAGCACCCAATTTAATCAAAAGGCCTGTAATTTCAACGGTTGAATCCAGTAATAATGAAAGTACTAACATAACAATAAAATTTAGGTTATAAAAAATAATTAATTACAGATATTTTATAAATAGTATATTAATGATGTTCCTCGGGTACTGCCATACCAAAAAATATGGCACTGAAATATGTAAAAACATAAGCCTGGATAAATGCCACCAGCAATTCAAGAAAATTCATAAATATCAAAAATACCACAGTCAAAGGAGATACTGCAAATCCCATAGCCGCTCCTGTTGCTCCCAATACAAAAATCAAACTCACAAAACCCAGGATTATCATGTGCCCTGCAGTGATATTGGCAAATAACCTCAAGGCCAGGATCAGGGGTTTGATAATAACACCAATAATTTCAATGGCGGGCATCAGGGGTATGGGAAGTTTCAGCAATATGGGTACTCCCGGGGTATTAAAAATGTGTTTCCAGTATTCTTTATTGGCAAAAATATGCAATGTAAAAAATGTAAACATGGCAAGGGTCAGGGTAACACTGATACTTCCTGTAACATTGGCACCACCGGGAAAAAATGGTACCAGCCCCATGAGATTATTAAAAAAAATAAAGGAGAATAAAGAAAGTAAATAAGGTAAAAAACGATATACGTCCTTTTCTGGTATAACAGAGCGGGCAATATCATCACGAACAAACATGATCAAGGGTTCAAAGAAGGATGCCAAACCACTGGGAGCTTTTCTTGAACCACAGTGTGTGAATCCTTTTGCCACTTTAAGCAATATCCAGCATAATAATATGCAGGCAATAAATATGGAAAGTACATTTTTGGTTATGGAGATATCCAGTAAAAAAGAAGCATGGGGATCAGGGGTGATTCCATCGTCCAGCACCCGAATAATCTTCCCTTTCATAGGGCCTTCGGAAGCAATCCTGAAACCTTTATAAGCACTTTTGCCATGATCGAATTTGTGGGAAAAGAAAAAATGCCACTGCCCCTCATACATCAAAATGACAGGCAGAGGAATACTGATATGGGTATCTCCATAATCAGCAAGGTGCCAGTCATAAGCATCCAGAATATGATCAATAATAACTTTGCCTGCATCAAAACCTTTCTCTTCTGCTGACTCCTGGACAACAGATTTTTCCGGGTCTTTTTCTTCCGCATACAATACTGCAGGGGCAAATATTACAAATGTCATGATTATTATACCTGCCATGTGTTTCATGAAAATCCGGGTATTAACTGTCCCTTTAAATCCCATTATTGCTCTTTAGATTCTTTGTGTTTTGCGCTGCAATTTATGAATTATTTCTTATCAAACTTTACGTAGGAATACCAATCTCTTATTTTTTCTAAAAATTCAGGGATTCCATGAAAAACATGAACCTGCAAATCGCTGTTTATATGCTTATTACAAACACGGGAGGATTTTCTTGAAAAATAAATTAAGTGTTTCACTTAGATGATAGCGACATCCAAAACCTGACATCCAGAAACAGATAGATTAGGTAGAATACCAGGAAGCTCAGAAAAAATGCCGGTACATCTTCTCTGTTGAATATTCCGTAGGCTATCAATATCCCTATGTAAAGAAAAAACTTACCACTGGACAGTAATAAATAGTATATCTTAACCTGGGAGGGAGATTTTTTTTTTTTTTTTTACAAGATTATACGTGACAAAAGGGTAACAACAAAATAAATGGGAACAATCAAAAGGAGGTTTTCACTAACAAGATATGAAGGAGCAAATGTTTGAAATGCCAGGGTAAGGATGAAAAGGGTGGCTGATGCAATTGCCAGAAAATAATAAGATCGGTGAGTAACTTGCATGGTAGTAATGGTTAAATCATAAATAGTTTGTTGAAGCGTTTGAACGAATCCAATGATCATAAAAAACCGGAATAAATTTTTGTAAATTTATTCCGGTTTTTATCCGTATAACAATTTTATTTTTTAACGGTTTCCTGTTTGGGTTTTGCAGCTTCACCTCCCTCAGGCGATTTATCCATGGTGCAGGTACCGGTAAATCGGGCACCAGGTTCAATGGCAAGTTTGTTCGTTACAATTTCACCTTGAAGCCTTGATGTCCCTTTAAGAGATAATAATTCGGAGACTTCTACCTTAGCCTTTATATTACCTGAAAAATCGGCATTCTGGCAATATATTTCTCCTTCTACCACACCTGTATTACCAACAATAATTTTTCCTTTTGAGTAGACCTGTCCAGTTAGGGTACCATCAATTCTGATATCACCGCTACTTTTTACTTCTCCTTTTATGGTAGTACCGCTTCCTATGAGGTTTACAGAAGTATGCTCTGATTCGTTATGTTTTGCCATTTTTTCTTTCGTCTTTTTTTTGTTACCAAACATTTTAATAAATTATTTTCGATGACATGCTCCTTGTATTAAACAAAAGTAAGATAAAAATCCTGTATTTAAAAAAAATTATTCAATGCCTGAATAGGCTGCATTGAAAAATTCCAGATAGTCATCAAGTTTTCGCTCCTGGTAAAAGACAGGATAATTATCCACAGATATTGCAAATCCTTTAAAAGCCTCAAGGTCAAAGTCTTTTTCAACCATCACATCTTCCATTTGTCTGCCATATTGCATGGCCTTGCCGGCATCCGGGAAATTGGTTACCGTTATGAGTTGCTTGTCCTGTTCAAAGAACAAGGTGCTCATATTCAGATTTTCCTCGTCATACTCATTAGTATTGAAAACATTGATCTCATTTCTAAGCTCTCTGATTTGCAGGCTTTTGGTATTGACAAGCAGCACATAAAAATGGACTGCATTTTCATTAAAAGAGAACAATTCGTGTTCGAGAGTTTCAGCAGGATGCCGCTCTTGCTGAACTGGTTCATCACCTCCAGGTGTTTGTGCCATAGCTGTTCCTGCATCTCCCAGATAGGCAAGCAGGTTGTTGGCAGGATCATGAACCTGGGTACCCTCATAGTTCTGAGTAACAAATGTAAGTTGTTGAATAAACTGATCGTGCTGATCCGTTTTAGAATAAATCAAAGCTCTCAGAAATGAAAATTGTGCCTTTAAATCCCTTGAAATATCCAATGTATCACCTTGTTGGTAATACCCCAATGCCAGATCATAATTTCCTGATTTATAGGCTTGGTAAGCCTGTTGATAAAGAACTTTACCCTGGTTTTGCCTTTCGGCCAGGTGATGCCGGTATTGGGGGTCTTTCAGGATTCTTGCGAAGTCAGTATCAGGAAACTCACTTATTATCAAATTTTTATATACCTCCGCTTTTTGAGGATTTCCTGTCTCCCTGGCTATCGAATGCAGGAAATAAGCTGTGTAAAGCCTGTGCTCACTATCGGGAAACTGGTTTATTATACGTTCAAAATAGTTGGATGCCTCATCAGGGTCGTTCAGTCTGTCCTTAAAAATAAGACCGGCATTGTAAATGGCCTGTACTTGTCGTTCATTGGAAGTCTCCATCTGTTCAGGTGTGGTAGGGACATTTTCCATAAGAGTTGCCCTGGTGACCCGTCCCGAAGGATCGATATCATCGTCCATCATATCAAAATCACCCATGTCGCCAAAAGCCATGGTTTGTTTATTGCTGATGCGCCAGAGGTCTTCCAGTTCTCTTTCTCCCCATTTGGCATAAAACTCATTTTTTCCATAATTGATAGCCGTAGTATTGTAAAAATACCAACCATCTCCGCCTGCCCCTGGGCTTCTCCCTCTTCCCGAGCGCGCCATTTGCTGCCTCATTTGTTGCCTCTCCTGTTCTCTTTCTCTGTCAAGGCGCTCTTGCTCGGCTAACTCCTCAATTATCTCATCAAGAATTTGATTTCTTTGTGATGCATCCATAGCTGCAAGCCGCTGAAGCGAATCCTCTCTCTCAACCATTTGAAGATTTAAAGACAGCTCTTGTAGTAATAACGATTTTTTTCCGGCACTTTCATATTCAGGATACTCACTGGATAAATATGTCATGGTGCTATCATAGAGCTGGGCAGCCTTAACATACTCTTTCCGGTCAGTTTTGATCTGGCCCAGGCGTAAAAATGTGAGCCCTTTCTGAGAATCATTACCCCGGTAATTTTCAAGTGCCTGATTGTAGTATTCTATGGCTGCATCCACTTTATTTTGACGCATGGAAAACTGGGCAAGCGCATAGTATATTTGGTCCTGAAAGTCGCGATTTTTGCTATCACGCAACATCCCTTTCAATTCGGATTCAATAAATCGTCTATCACCACTTTCAGTATCAAAAGCCATAGCCATATTAATCCTGGCCTGGAAAGCCATTTCAAAACCTGGGTTCATTTTCAGCACCCTGGCATAGGCTTCTTGTGCTTTGCTGTAATTTTTATCAAAATGGTAAGACTGGGCAAGGATAAATGCAAGCCTGGTTCTTTGTTTGCGGCCTGGGGCAAGCTCAACCGCCTGCTCAAGATAGGGGGCAGCTCTGACAAAGTTTTGCTGCTGAAGATAAAAGTCTGCATACACTTTATTATAAAGGTAAAGGGCATCATCATTAAGTAAACCATCTTCAATATTGCGTGTAACTCTTTCAAGTATTTGTTGCGCATTATCAAACTGTTTTGTCTGAATTTGCGTTTTGGCTACCCAGATTTTTGATTTATACTTAAGGGGTGTATCAAATTGCCTGATTACATATTGGAAAGTTAGTATGGCCAGGTTATAATCCCGTTTAAAGTAATGGCTTCGCGCAATGAGGTAATAAGCATCATCAATGTAGCGGTTGTATTCTACCCCACGGATATTCATGGAGTGTTTTCTGATGGCGGTGCTGGATTTCTGGTAGGCAATATCCATGTTGGATGCCACAGCACCGGCCTGTTGCTCACTGCCATATTTGAAAATACTTAATACATCCTCAAAATTATCTTCATGTGCCTCCTCCAGATGTTTCAACCCTTGCCGGTAACTTTCCCTGGCATTAAAATACCCGTTGTACAAAGTAGTAATACTATGATAGTTACGATTTATGAAAGTATTTTTCTGGGTAGAGCATCCCCCGGCCAAAATCAGGATAACAGCTATTATGATGATTGGATATAGATTCCTTTTCACAAAAAAAATCAATTTTTTGATTAAAAATAAGCACGTATGTGTGTATAACTACGAATTTGCAAATTTATTTCAATTTTCAAAGCATTTCAAATAAATTTTCATTGCTGAATACTGGCTATTCCCTCTTATATAAAATACAGAATTATTTTTTGAACCATGTTATCGATACCAATAGAAAATACAAATTAATCCAAACAGTGAGCATTATTCGGGTTAATTTACGATATTTGCAAATTGCACCAGAACCTATTAAAGGTTTAAAGTAAAGCAAGGATAAACAATTCAAATTCTCTTTTATTACACCCGGTACATGCCTGAAAACACAAAAAAGGAAAAAAGTTTTTTCACCAAGTTACATGACAAATACCGCCTGGTATTGATGAATGATGACACTTTGGAAGAAAAACTGTCATTCAGACTTACACGATTTAATGTATTTGTTTTTTTTGGTACACTGGTAATATTTTTAGTGGTGGCAACCATTTACATAATTGCCTTCACACCATTAAAGGAATATATTCCAGGATACGCTGATTTTAATACCCGAAAAGTACTGAGAGAGTTAAACCTCAAGGCCGATTCCCTGCAGTCCGAGCTCCAAAGCAAAGATTTGTATATCATGAATATTAGAAATATCATTGAAGGGAGAGATATTGTGGATCACATTCCGGATACACTGGACAGCAAAGATTTTTTTGAGATTTCCGAATTAGAACGCTCCCCCGAAGACTCTCTGTTAAGGGCCCAGATTGAAAGCCAGGGAAGTTATACAGAATGGACCCATGAGGATATGGAGGTTATGGAAACCAGGGGTGTTTCACAGTTTTTCTTCTTCCCTCCGATTCAGGGTGTTATATCCAGCCACTTTAATCCATCAGAGGGGCATTACGGCATAGATATCGTTTCTGAAAAAGAAGAGCCTATCAAAGCAACCCTTGATGGAACAGTGATTTTTGCCAAATGGACACTCTCCACAGGTTATACTATAGGCATACAGCATACCAACAACCTGGTATCGGTATACAAGCACAATAGCAGCCTGCTGAAAAGAGAAGGCAGCCATGTTAAAGCCGGAGAGGTTATTGCAATAATTGGTGATTCGGGGACATTATCCACAGGAACCCACCTGCACTTTGAGTTATGGTTTGATGGTACCCCTATCAATCCGCTCGACTATATCGCCTTTTAGTGCTTGTGCAAAACAAAAATTATTTTTTATATAAAACAACATCTTTCCAGGTGAAAAAACGAAATATTGCCATTTTAGGATCCACAGGTTCAATCGGCACCCAGGCCCTTGAAGTTATTCGCACTCATCCATCTGTTTTTGCTGTAGAAATTCTTACCGCTCAAAACAATGCAGGATTGCTTATAGAACAAGCACTGGAATTTAAGCCCAATGCGGTGGTGATTGGCAACGAAGCACATTACGAAAAAGTAACCCAAGCCCTCGAGCCTCACCTTATTAAGGTTTTTTGTGGTGAGGAATCACTTGAGCAAATTGCCCAATGGGACACTGTTGATACAGTGCTTACGGCAATGGTTGGATTTGCAGGACTAAAGCCTACCCTCAATGCTATTGCCGCCGGAAAAAATATCGCCCTGGCCAACAAAGAAACCCTGGTGGTAGCCGGTCACATTATTACTGAACAAGCACGAAAAGCAGGGGTAAATATCTACCCGGTTGACTCGGAACACTCAGCCATTTTTCAATGCATGGCCGGGGAATTTCACAACCCCATCGAAAAGATTTATCTTACGGCCTCCGGAGGCCCTTTCCGGGGCAAAAAGGCCGATGAACTTAAAGAGGTAAAAAAAGAGGCAGCCCTCAATCACCCTAACTGGGAGATGGGCTGTAAAATCACTATCGACTCAGCATCAATGATGAACAAGGGACTGGAAGTAATTGAAGCCAAATGGCTATTTAACTTAAAGCCCCATCAAATTGAGGTAATAGTGCACCCCCAGTCCATTGTTCACTCCATAGTGCAATTTGAAGATGGCTCCATGAAAGCACAAATGGGCCTACCCGATATGAAGCTACCTATACAATATGCATTGGCCTATCCCGATAGAATTCGCTCAGATTTTCCCAGGTTTCAGTTCCCGGATTATCCGTCGCTAACTTTTGAAAAACCTGATTTTCAAACTTTCAGAAATCTTCAGCTGGCCTACGATGCCATGAATAAAGGAGGCAACATGCCCTGCATATTAAATGCCGCTAACGAAGTGGCTGTAGCTGCTTTCTTAAAAAACCAGTCGGGGTTTTTGCAAATGGCCCAAATCATCGAAGAGTGCATGAACACCATTGAATTTATTGAGAACCCCGGGTATGAGGAACTTTATCAAACCAACAAGGATACCCGCAAGCTAGCACACAAACTTATTTATAAAGACCAAACAATTTCACAGCAGAATTGTAAATAAAGACAAATAAATAATACTGATTAGAAAATGGAAGTAGCAATTAAAATAATACAATTTATTCTCAGCTTGTCGCTGCTCATCGTAATTCACGAACTGGGGCATTTTTTAGCTGCAAGATATTTCAACACCCGTGTGGAAAAGTTTTACCTGTTTTTCAACCCCTGGTTTTCGATTTTCAAAAAGAAAATTGGACAAACCGAGTATGGCATAGGCTGGCTACCTCTGGGGGGTTATGTAAAAATATCGGGTATGATAGACGAATCTATGGACAAGGAGCAGATGAAAAAGCCCCCTGAGCCCCACGAATTTCGCTCAAAACCTGCCTGGCAAAGACTTATAGTTATGCTTGGCGGGGTTACATTCAATGTAATTCTTGCCATATTGATATATATTTTTATGCTATCAATAATGGGTGAACAATACCTACCTGCAAAAAATGCCAAATACGGTATTGTAGCTGACTCTCTGGCCCAAAATATCGGGATGCAAACTGGCGATAAGATTTTGTATATCAATGACAAAGAAGTTGATGACTTTATGGATATCCCCCGAGAGTTTATTATGGGTGATGTGGAAAATGTAACTGTGGAGCGCAACGGAGAGCTCATTAACCTGGATGTCCCTGATAGTTTTTTTGCAGATATTATAGCAAGCCGCGGACAAAACTTTATGAGTCTTCGCTTTCCCTTTATTGCAGGTGGATTTACTGATGGCTCTGTAGCTAAAGAGGCCGGCGTAGAAGAGGGAGATCATATAATGGGGATTAACAATAAAGAAACCTGGTCATTTGAAGAGTTTAGAATGGAAATAGGAAACCATGCCGGTGAAGAAATCAAACTAATGGTTATGCGCAATGGCTCCACGCATGAGTTGGACCTGCAGGTGCCCGAAGAAGCTGTAATAGGTGTTTATTTAAAACCGGTTGATGATATTTTTGATTTTGAGAAGAGAGAATACTCTTTCTTTGCGGCCATCCCAGCCGGCACGGTAAAAGCCTGGAATACTACCGTCAACTATATCAGCGAAATAAGGCTGCTGTTTCGTCCTGAAGTGAAAGCCAGCGAAAGCCTGGGTGGTTTTATCACCATCGGAAGCATTTTTGCACCAACCTGGGATTGGGGGCATTTCTGGACCATTACTGCCTTTTTGTCGATCATCCTGGCCATTATGAACTTACTGCCAATTCCCGCACTGGATGGTGGCCATGTTATGTTCCTGCTATATGAGATTATTGTTGGGAAAAAACCCGGCGATAAATTTATGGAAATAGCCCAAACCGTTGGTATGATTCTGTTACTCAGCCTAATTATTTTTGCACAGTACAACGACATAATGAGACTTTTCAGATAGTAAAGCCCAAATCACACAACAGGCGTAAAAAAAACCAGGACCTTTCAAGGTACCTGGTTTTTCCATGTATTAACCAAAAGAAGTTATTCTTTCGGGGGTTCAAAGTATTTTAGTTGCCTTTGAGCAGTATTGGCCAAAGAGGTCAAAGCCCTGAAAACTTCTGCCAGAAAACGGAAAAATACAACTATCAGGAATCCATAAATGGGCATTAATACAATATACAGTAATCCGTGCTCCAGAAAACCTATACCCAGCTGGGATGCAAGGTACCCAGCCTCATCGCCCATAATAATAGTACCCAAAAGAGCAAATGCAAATCCCAGAACACCTACCCACAATCCCAACCATTCTCCAAAGGTTTGGATTAAATGGGAAAAAACGGGTGTGGCAATAAATTCCTCCCCTTGTGTAGAGGTGACTACAACCTTTTCCTTCCGATCCCACCATAGCTGAAAACTCAGCCATGCCAGAAATACAATTACAAGCCAAATCAAAACAAATACAATAATGGCTTTAGCATCCGCAAACTTGAAAAAATTTGCATCAATAACAGAATACAAAATGGCAATAGGTATTAACAGGTTCAGGATAGCAACAACCATATACAGCCATCCAAAGGGTCTTCTGAAAAAATCTCCCTTGTCTACATAACCTAAAGCAGGTTTAATGAATGTAAAAAAAGCATTGTCCATAGTTTGTGTGTTTTACTGATCCTACTCTTGAGGCTTTTCGGTTCGCCCCGTTTTTTAGTGCGGTTTCTGGCATCCGCATTTATCCCTATTATCGTATTATAATGTGTATTTAAGTATGAACCTCAAATATACAATTATAAATTTTATTTAAAAAAATTTTGTTATT
>SLQX01000203.1 GCA_007131245.1 Bacteroidales bacterium | reverse complement strand
TGTTCAAGTTTTTCCTTCCAGGAATAAAAAGAGGCCGGATAAACGCCATACTTGGCAAGGGTTGCTTTAACGCCTTGCTCTGATGCTTCTTTGATAATCTGAAGCTTTTCTTCTTTGGTAACCTTTCTTTTCATCGTCAAAAAGTTACAGTTTTATTCCATAACTTGGTCCGGTGGTTTAGGGCCCATTACAAGACATTTTCTATGCTTAAGAATTCCTTTCACTTTTTCACAAATATTTATCATTTCTTCCCATCGGCAATTCACTTTGTACCCCGGGAAAACTCCTTTGAGTCGAGGATAGGTAAAACAGCATTGTGGTTAAGCAGTTTTATATACAAAGCTTTTTCCAGGTCTATCATATCCACTGTAAAATTGTGATCCACTGTAAAATTGTGGTGCCAGACAACCCTGTTGTCATTTTGGAAGGTTTTTTTGCCCATTGCCTTTAAAAAGTCTAATTTCTCCAGCCTTTGAACGATATGCCGATTTATTATATCAATTTTGTGCTGGTCCAAATCGAATAATTCTGATGATATGGTTAAGGATAATTCATAAAAAAATCTGATGGTGCATTTTTTGCGCTGTAATAGAATTTATGCAAAACATTGAAGGTAAAGCTTTTTGAAGCAGCAAATTCGTTGAGTTCACCAGTCTATATCCCAAGCGAATAAAAAAATCCAACCCTATAGGAGAGAATTTTAAAAAATACTTACCTTTGTGCCACAACAAATACGACGGGGGTGCCCAATACGGCTGAGAATATACCCTTTAACCTGATCCGGATAATACCGGCGTAGGAAGTCATTCATTTCTTCCCTGATTATTCCCCCTTTCCTACTTGTTGTATTAAAAGTATTGCATAACCCTTTGTGGTATTTGCAAGCAAAATTTACTGTCTGTTATTTCAGCTTTATCCGCACACAAGTAACACAGTACTATTATTAAACTACTAAACAACAAGCAATTAAAATGATGCAAATTAAAATCAACAACAACCCGGTTCAGATTGACAACCCCAATTTGCTTTCTGTTTTGGAAGCCTTACAAATCCCAACGCAAGGTTTGGCCATTGCCATCAATCAGGCTGTAATCCCAGGCAGTCAATGGCCCGCCACCTCTTTGTCAGAAAGTGATGAATTAACCCTCATTCGCGCAACACGTGGTGGCTGACGCTCCTACCCGGAAAAGAAAGTACGATAAAAAGCATCCCAAATTTAACCAGAATGAACACTGGCAGTCAACCTAAAAAAAAACCTTCCTTCATGACAACACCACAAACCCATATCCAGGGCAAGGCCATAAAAGGCTCACGAAAAATTTATCTACAGGGAAGCACCCCCGACATCAGGGTGGGCATGCGCGAAATACCATTGTGCACAAAATGCCCTGGCAATCAACCCGAAACTTTTAGTGTTTACGACACTTCCGGCCCCTTTGGCGACGACAACCTGAGCATCGACCTTGCTGCTGGTTTACCGCAACTCAGAGATGCCTGGATAAAACAACGCAACGACACCATGGTGCTGGATAAACCACAATCCAGTTATACTCGCCAACGCCTGCAAAACACCGAACTGGATCATCTGCGGTTTGCGCATGCATGCCAAAACCCACGTAAAGCCAATGGCCATCCTGTAACCCAAATGTGGTACGCGCGCCAGGGTATCATCACCCCCGAAATGGAATTTGTCAGCCTGCGCGAAAACCTGAACACCAGTGAGGCTCACCCAGCCACAACCCCCGAAATGGTCAGGGCTGAGGTTGCCGCAGGAAGAGCAATTATTCCGGCAAACATCAACCACCCCGAAAGTGAACCCATGATTATTGGCCGCAAATTTCTGGTCAAAATCAACGCCAACATCGGCAACAGTCCTGTGGTTTCCGACATTGCCAGCGAAGTCAACAAATCCATCCAGGCAATTCGCTGGGGTGCTGACACGATTATGGATTTGAGCACGGGAGTCAATATCCACGAAACCCGCGAATGGATACTGCGCAATGCCCCCGTTCCCGTGGGGAGTGTACCCCTGTACCAAGCCCTGGAAAAAGTAAACGGAAAAGCCGAAGACCTTTGTTGGGAAATTTACCGCGACACCCTCATAGAACAAGCCGAACAAGGAGTGGATTATTTCACCATTCATGCGGGCCTTTTGCGCAAACATATCCCCATGACCTACCAGCGTCTCACGGGAATCGTATCGCGTGGGGGCTCCATCATGGCACAATGGTGCAATGCCCATCAAAAAGAAAACTTCCTGTACACCCACTTTGAGCAAATCTGCGACATCCTGGCACAGTACGACGTTGCCGTATCTCTTGGCGACAGCCTCAGACCCGGATCACAAGCCGACGCCAATGACCAGGCCCAGTTTGGCGAGCTAATCACCCTGGGCGAGCTCACAAAAATAGCATGGAACAAACACGTGCAAGTGATGATTGAAGGCCCGGGACATGCGCCCATGCATCTTATTGAAGAGAATATGCAAATGGAAGAAAAGCATTGCTGGGATGCACCCTTTTATACCCTGGGGCCCCTGGTAACGGATATAGCACCTGGATACGACCATATTACGGCAGCCATTGGCGGAGCCATGATAGCTCAAAAAGGCGCATCCATGCTTTGCTATGTTACCCCTAAAGAACACCTGGGCTTGCCCAACCTGGAGGATGTGAAAACTGGTGTCATCAGTTTCAAAATTGCCGCACATGCTGCCGATATTGCCAAAGGACACCAGGGAGCACTGCAACGCGACTGGCAAATGAGCAAGGCCCGCTTCTCCTTCAGCTGGCGCGACCAGTTTCACCTGGCACTTGACCCCGATACGGCTTATGCCTTTCACGACCAAACCCTGCCTGAGGAAGCTGACAAGGACGCTCACTTCTGCAGCATGTGTGGTGAAAATTTCTGCAGCATGCGCGCCAATCATCGCATCAGAGAAAAAGCAAACCAGCAAGCCAAACCCTTTGAATCCTAACCCAAAGCCCCTATGGCACTACCTGAAATCATCGGTATAAGCTTGCCTGATTTTGTGACCAACGAAGCCGAAGGCATTACCTGCCTGCTGCAGGCAGGTTTATGCCGCATTCATATTCGCAAACCCTCGGCCCCGGCATGGCAAGTGCAAAGGCTTATGGAAGAAATCCCCAGAGATTTGCGAGAGCGCCTGAGCGTACATTACTTCCCGGAACTGGTACCCCAACATGAGCCAGGTGGTGCACACCAAAGCCGCAACCACCAAATACCGGCGCAACACAGGGGTATCAAATCCTGCTCCTGCCATACCCTGGAGGAAGTAACCCAGGCTTTGGGGCATTACAACTACCTCTTCCTGAGCCCGATCTTCAACAGCTTGTCTAAAAAGGAATATGTCGCAGCGTTTGCACATGACAAGCTGAGCGCTTACTTACGCCAATGTGATAAAAAGCACACCGGCATTGTTGCCCTGGGGGGTATACAGGCAGCAAACGCCGC
Organism: Bacteroidales bacterium; assembly: GCA_007131245.1. Classification (GTDB taxonomy): domain Bacteria; phylum Bacteroidota; class Bacteroidia; order Bacteroidales; family UBA7960; genus SKVR01. Next base: position 6,359 of record SLQX01000203.1, on the reverse strand, counting down.
TACTGCCCGCCAGCTGGGTTTTGACGGCATTGCCCTGTTGGGAAGCTTATGGGCACACAAAGAAAATACACTGGATATAAAAACCACACTGAACAACTTTAACCAAATACAGCAAGCATGGAACAACAAGAACCCATAGTATTGTCGCTGGGGGGATGGGATCCTTGCGGGGGTGCGGGGCTGGCAGCCGACATCAAGACCTTTGAAGCCCACAGACTCCTGGGACTGGGAGTAACGACAGCTCTTACAGCACAAAACCATCAGCATTTTATTGCATTGCACCCAATAAGCACTGAGCACATACTGGACCAGCTCACCGCTTTACTCAAGGTCTATCAGCCCCAGGCGGCCAAGTTTGGGCTGATACCCGATACCGGGCTCATGGAACCGGTCATTGATGCCCTGCAAGACAGTTGCCCCGGCATTGAACTAACCTGGGACCCGGTTCTCAAGGCCTCGGCAGGATTCCAATTCCATTCATCATTCAAGAAAAAAGAACTTTTCGCGCTGATGCGAAAAATGAACCTGCTGACCCCAAACCAACCCGAAGCACAAACGCTTTTCGGCACCCTGGACCCCCAAGCTATTCAGGAACTCATCCACAAAGAAGACCTTTGCCCGGTATTGCTTAAAGGAGGACATGCCCAGAATCACGCCAATGACCTGCTGATACAGGCGCACCAAATCGATACCATTTCGGGAAAACCATTTCCTTCTTCTTTTGCCAAGCATGGCAGTGGTTGTGTGCTTTCTGCTGCCATTTGCTGTGGCCTGGCAAAGGGATCAGATCTGCTGAACGCCTGCTCCATGGCCAAATCCTACACCGAAAACTTTTTGCAATCGGCCCCGGGCCCCCTCGGATGGCATGTTTTATCCAACCCCAAATTAAAAACTCAAAATCAAGTATCATCATGATTTCCCCAACCGATTTCCGGCTGATGTATATTCACAACAACTCCGAGCCCGGGGAAGCGACAACGATCATTTCCGGATTTTTACAAGCCGGGGGCAGGTGGGTGCAACTGCGTCTCAAACAGGCTTCCACGGCCCAACGCCTTGAAATAGCACGGCTTATCCTACCCCTTTGCCAACCCTTTCAAGCCACCCTGATCATGGATGATGATGTGGATGCAGCCAAAGCAGCCCCAACCCATGGGGTTCATTTGGGGAAAAGGGATATGCCCCTCAAAGAGGCCAGAAAAATATTAGGCCCCAAAGCCATTATAGGAAATACCGCCAATACCCTCGAAGATATGTTGACACAGGCAAAACAGGGAGCTGATTACATTGGCCTGGGCCCGTTTCGCTTTACCCAAACAAAAACCAATCTCAGCCCCTTGCTCGGACTGCAAGGTTATCAGGATATCATGTCGGGATTCCGCCAGATTCATCCCTACTTTCCGGTATGTGCCATTGGGGGTATTTTGGAAGAAGACATTCCCATACTTATGCAGACCGGGATTAGCGGCATAGCCATCTCTTCGGGCATCAGCCAAAAAACAAAACCCGAAAAAACCACGCAACAGCTACTACAAGTATTCCCATAATACCCAACCCACATTTTTGAACCTACTATTTCAGTAAAACATCAAAGAAAGCATATCATGCAAACACTAACTATCGCCGACAGAACCTTTCAATCCCGACTGTTTACCGGTACCGGGAAATTCGCCTCCAACGCTATCATGGCAGAGGCCATAAAGGCTTCTGCATCTGAACTTGTAACCGTAGCACTCAAGCGAGTGGATTTACAAAACCAGCATGACGACCTGTTGGAGCATCTTCATTCGCCTGGCTTACACCTTTTGCCAAACACCTCAGGGGTGCGTACCGCCCGCGAGGCAATATTCGCTGCACACCTGGCCCGTGAAGCCCTCAACACCAACTGGCTGAAGCTGGAAATCCACCCCGACCCGCGCTATTTACTCCCCGACCCCATAGAAACCCTGGAAGCAACCTATCAACTGGCTCGTGAAGGATTTGTGGTCTTACCCTATGTTCATGCCGACCCTGTTTTGTGCAAAAGGCTTGAAGATGCAGGCGCTGCGGCGGTAATGCCCCTGGGCGCGCCCATCGGCTCCAACCGGGGTTTACGCACACATGACTTCTTAAGGATCATTATTGAGCAATCCCAGGTTCCTGTCATTATCGATGCAGGCCTTGGTTCTCCATCCCATGCCGCCCAAGCCCTTGAAATGGGGGCCGATGCAGTGCTGGTCAACACGGCGATTGCCATTGCCCGGGACCCGGTGCAGATGGCCCTGGCTTTTAAAACAGGTGTGGAGGCCGGACGCATGGCCTTCGAAGCAGGCATGGCCAGCCCGTCCAATCAGGCGCAAGCATCCAGTCCACTAACTGCATTCCTTGATTAACTTTTTTACATCATGCATTTTCACAACTTGTTAAATCAATGGGATTGGGATGAGGTTAGCCAGCAAATAAAGGCACAAACCCATGCCCAGGTCATCGATGCCCTCAACCAAAACCGGCCTTCATTAAATCATCTGATGGCTTTGCTCTCTCCCGCAGCACAACCCCTGCTGGAAAACCTTGCACGCAAAAGCTACCACCTGACACGCCAACGTTTTGGCAAGGTCATCCATCTCTACATTCCCATTTACCTTTCCAGCTATTGCGAAAACAATTGCGTCTATTGCGGTTTTAAGGTCTCCAACAGCATGAAACGCAAATGCCTGAATAAACAGGAGCTCCTTGATGAAGGACTCGCGGTAGCCCGCACGCCCTTTAAACATGTTTTGCTGGTGAGTGGGGAAGCCGGTAAAAAAGTGGGATGCGACTACTACCTGGAAGCCATTGAGATGTTTACCCCCTACTTCAGCCAAATATCGCTGGAGGTGCAACCCCTGCAAAGCTACGAATACGAAAAACTGGTACATAAAGGCCTGCACGGTGTCTTTATTTACCAGGAAACCTATCATCAAAAGCATTATCCTTTGTACCATCCCCGTGGCCCCAAATCTGACTTTGCCTTTCGTTTGGAAACACCGGAACGCCTGGGCAAAGCCGGTGTACGCAAAATCGGCCTGGGAACACTGATAGGACTGGAAGACTGGAGAACAGAAGCCTTTTTTACAGCCCTTCACCTGAGCTACCTGCGGAAAAAATTCTGGAAAACAAACTATTCGGTCTCCTTTCCCCGGCTCCGACCCATTGACGGACCAGGCTTTCAACCCCGCTTCACCACACAGGAACGCGATCTTACCCAGCTCATTTGTGCTTATCGCCTGTTTGACCCCGACCTGGAGCTTTCGCTCTCTACCCGCGAATCGGCCAACTTTCGCGACAATGCATTCCCTCTGGGCATTACTGCCATGAGTGCAGGTAGCAAAACCAATCCCGGGGCCTATGCGCAGCAGGATAGCCTGCAGCAATTCAGCATCAACGATGAACGCTCTCCTGAACAAATCGCACAAATGATCCAATCGAAAGGATTTGAACCCATATGGAAAGACTGGTCATTATTTCTACAGCAAAACAATTCGGATAACGCTTTAAAGCCGACACAAAGCATATAAATCCTACAAACCTAATTTTATGTAACCCTTTTAAACAATAGAAATGAATAACTTAGATAACATGGAAAGATACGCACGGCATTTTTATGTCAAGGGGTTTCAACCTCTGCATCAACAACAAATTCTTGACGCCTCGGTACTGGTGGTAGGCGCAGGAGGACTGGGATCGGCCATTCTCCTTTACCTGTCTGCTTCAGGTGTGGGCCACCTGGGGATTGCCGACTTTGACCAGGTTTCCGAAAGCAACCTCAACCGGCAGATCCTTTACACCCCTCAATGCCTGGGACAAAGCAAGGTAGCGCAAGCCACCGAAAAGATTCGGCAAATCAACCCCAACTGTCGCATCACCCCTGTAAATAGCCGTATTACGCAAGATAACATCATGGATATTGCCCAGAAATTTGACATTGTGGCTGATGCATCCGATAACTTCGAAACCCGCTACATCCTCGACCAGGCGTGTGCCCGGTTAAAAAAACCCCTGGTATATGGTACGGCTGAACAATGGACCGGACAAGTGTCTGTTTTTCACTACCTGCATGCAGGTTCTTACCGGGAACTGTACCCTGACCCACCGGCGGTTTCAAGCACCCCCCCCGGCGTTATGGGCCCAATGCCCGGACTGGTGGGGACCCGTCAGGCACTGGAAATACTAAAAATAATAACCCAACAAGGCGAAACCCTTGCAGGGAAATTGCTCATCATAGATGCCCTGAACAATCATGACCAGACTATAATGCTGAAACCGCAACCTTAATACCGAATCCTTTCCGGCTCGGGAATAAGCTGCGCTCAGTCTCAACCTTCAACCTTACTTCCAATTCAAATTTTCGCTTACTTTTACTCATAGTTTTGCTTATTTACTGTACTAATTTGATTTCACAAATTGTGTCCAGTGAATTAGGGGGTTAGACCACAAGCAACTTTTGATTTAGGATTTTGAAAAATTCACTCTCTATCTTAACCGATAAAGAATCTGTGTTGATCCGTTCCCTCTATAACATGCAATATCAGAAAAAAACCTTAGCCTGACGGGTATGCACAGGTGCGGGACTGGATCGTGTCGACCGCCCATATTCCTGTACATTGTGTGCAGGTTATTTTTTCTTGGTAATTACAATTGCTGAATATTCACCAAATGTGCTCATAAATTTGCTGCGCTTCTCTTCAAGATTAATCAACCAATTAAGAATGCGTTCCCCAAATAACCATTTGTGAATGTATAGATTCATAAAGTATTTGTTCGTACTTCTCCAACAGAAAAACTCAATATCATTACTAAACTTGAATGACTTTTTAAACCATGCTGGACTATGCGCATAGAAGTATAATCGTGGCTTAGATGGAAATAAACAAACATACATTTTTCCTGCAAAATGCCTCAATATTCTGTACAACTGGATAATATTCAAAGACAAGTTCATAAACCAACTATGATAAAACCAACTATATATAATTACAATTTTAGAGTTTTCTCTAGCTACTCTGTACATTTCATTGACAGCTATTTTTTGGTCATTTCGTGGAATATGGTATAAAGTATGTTGAGAAATTACAGTATCTACCGAATTATCCTGAATTGGAATGTTGGTAATGTCTCCACAAATGTAAATACCCTTTTTACCTGCCTTTTCCATGTTAATCTTTGCCTGAATTAAAGCATTAATAGATATGTCTACACATACTCTATATTCATATCCATCACATAAAGTCATATATTCTTCTAACCCAATTGGGCCCGATGCAATATCTAAAAAATATTTTCCAGTTTGAGGATAAAACTTTGACGCTCTTTTAAAAGATGCACGCATATATTTAGATGAGACTTCCCTGAAATCGACCCATTTATGACTATCATCATATATTTTAAACGAATTTTTTATTTTATAATTTACTTCATTATAGTAATCAAATACTCGTTTCTTATCAAATGATAAATTATTTCGATTGTTTTGTCCTTCTCCAATAAATGAGGCATACTGTTCATGTAAAATTATGATGTCTTCAAAAATTGGATAAAAGTATTGTTTTGTTGTGTCAATTAAACCATTAGTCAAGCCCCCAAAATTTTCATATTTTTCAGGCATTTTATAGCTTAAAAACTCATCCTTCATAACCAAATCAAGTCCATTTTTTGTAATTGGACATCTTAAATTCTGTAAAAAATCCATTTTGTATTTTTGTTAAATTTATCTCTAAAAATATTAGTTATCAAGAATTTAACTTGCATACAACGTTTTTCGGTATGAAAAGTTGCCATTTGCGGGCGAGGTCCTATCAAGTTACAAAAAAGTTGGAGCAGGTTACAACCCTTGAGTAACATACTGTCCCGGTAATTTTTTATACCGCGTGTGTGTGCCCTGCATGGGCAGTGCACACCGGCGTATGCTCAGATGAAATTCCAAATATGCAAATTTATTTTGAATGTCACTGAGTTTGTGTGCACTTTATTTCCCAGAGGGTGAACCGAACCCCGCTTACGGGGTGAGCTCACGAATACCAATTAGAATAAACTATTCATGAGTAAAGTCCCTTATACACCGGAGTGACGTCCGGAATTGCAAAGCAATCACGAACACAAATATAAAAAATCATGAGTGAGTAACTATTAACAAGTCGCAAGGTGGTTTGGGTTCCGACTGCAAGAAGTCCGAACGTAAACGGAAAAACCTCATAAGGCTTGGAGTAAACAATGATGATGCCTATGCATTTAGTCGCAGTCGTAAAGGCGGGTGGGCTATTGCCAAAAGCCCAATTCTGTGTACAACCCTTACGATAGAACGCCTGATTAAAAGGGGGTACGAACCCATGTTAGAACATTAC
>SLQX01000221.1 GCA_007131245.1 Bacteroidales bacterium | reverse complement strand
GTAATAAATAAGCCTGATTATACATTGTGGGTGTTTATGATAAGATTTATGGAATTCAAAAAAAGATGCTATTTCAAAAAACCAATCATGGAAAAGTTTTACAAAATTGAGTTGCGCAAAATTGAGTAAAAAAATTGGTATAACAAAAACCAATCTCTTGTTTTTTTGTTTGGGTGTAACAAAACAAATCCGAATACGACTAATTTTACGGAATTCAACTTGGTATATTGCATTATCCTGCCCAGAAAATGATTTGGCAGAAGATCCCCCGAACAGGGTAGTGATAACAATGGAAACAAAAGGGAGTAACAAAAAATACCGGCACAAGTTTGACAAAAAACACGTAGCCAATCCGTTACACAGAAAAAACAACTAATCCTAATAATTGATTTTAAAAAGAATTGCTATGAAACAGTTTTTCAAGTTTATGTTCGCCTCCATGTTGGGTTTTTTCCTGACATTTTTGGTTTTATTTTTTATACTAGTGGGAGTAATCTCCTCGTTAGCCACCTTTGGCACCAAGGAATCCAAACCCGTATCAGCCAACTCCGTTTACCACCTGTCTCTGTCTGGAGAAATCAATGATCGCAGTTCTAAAAATCCCTTTGAAAGTTTTGACTTTATGTCATTTACATCTTCAAAGGCTATTGGTTTAAACGATTTACTGAAAAACATTGAAAAAGCCAAAGAGGATGAAAACATAGAAGGGATCTTCCTTGACCTAAGCTATACGCAGGCGGGCTGGGGTACGATCTATGAAATCAGACAACAGTTAATTGACTTTAAAGAAAGTGGTAAGTTTATCATTGCATTTGGTGAATTCATGACTCAGGGAGCTTACTATCTGGCCAGTGTTGCCGATGATGTTTATCTTAACCCCGAAGGCTCTTTGGATTTCAGGGGTCTTAACGCAGAGGTGATGTTTATGAAAAACATGCTTGAGAAAATCGGTGTTGAACCACAGATTATCCGTCATGGCAAATTTAAAAGTGCAGGCGAACCCTTTTTCCTGGAGCAGTTGAGCGAAGAGAACCGAACCCAAATACAATCCTATCTGGGTTCTATCTGGAATACCACATTAAAAGATATTTCTGATGCAAGGAACTTAAGCATAAACCACCTCAATGAAGCAGCCGATAATTTTGTTTCCCGTACACCAGAGGGAGCCCTGGAAGCAGGAATCATTGACGGGCTGGCCTTCCGGGATGAAGTGCTGGATATTTTCCGACAAAAACTCGGTCTAGAGGATAACAAAGAAATTAACCTTGTCGACTTTAATCGATATAAGCGTGCTCCTCTTCCTGAAAGCATGCTACCCCTTGGCGTTCGAGACAAAATTGCCGTAATTTACGGAAGTGGCGGTATTGTTATGGGTGAAGGCAGTGAAACATCTATGGGAGAAAAACGAATATCTCAGGCCCTTCGCAAAGCCAGAAAAGACACCACTGTTAAAGCGATTGTATTTCGTGTAAATTCGGGTGGTGGAAGTGCCCTGGCTTCTGAAATAATGCTCAGGGAGGCCATGCTGGCAGGTGAAGAAAAGCCAGTGGTGGTCAGTATGGGTGATGTGGCTGCCAGCGGTGGATATTATGTTGCGTCCTATGCCGACAAAATCATTGCAAACCCCAATACCATTACCGGATCCATTGGTGTTTTCGGGATGGTCCCCAATATGCAGGAGTTGTTTAATGACAAACTGGGTCTTACCTTCGACAATGTAAAAACCAATGAGCTGGCAGACATGGGCTCATTTACCCGGCCATTGAAAAGCGCAGAGCGCGAAATTATCAAGTCAGAGATAGAACGGATATATGAAACCTTTATCCATCACGTGGCAGAAGGCCGGGGTCTTTCTACTGATGCTGTAGACAGCATTGGACAAGGAAGAGTTTGGAGCGGAGTAGATGCAAAGCGAATAGGACTGGTGGATGACTTTGGTGGACTGAATTATGCTATTGGACAGGCTGCAGAACTGGCTGGTATTGAAGAATATCGTGTGGTTGAGTACCCGGTTCTCAAAGATCTTTTTGAACAGGTAATGGAAGGGTTTGGAAGTGCAGAAACCAAAATTTTGCGTGCCAAACTTGGAGATTCGTATCCTGTTTACCAAAAAATGCAGGAAGCAACCAAACATTCGGGAATCCTCATGCGCATGCCTTATGATTTAGTTATTGAATAGCCTGTTTTTATAGGTATCCAAAAATACTAAGGTTAAAAAAAGGCCGTTTTGAGTGTTCAAAACGGCCTTTTTTACAATTCAGAATATTTATGCACTCTATAATATTATACCTGTGGGTATTTTTTCATAACCTCAACAGGTTTCATCAAAAGGTCAACATATTGAGCTCTACGGTAGGCATATGGGTCCTTGGTGTTTGCTTTAGACAGCTTGCCACGAAAATCATCCAATGACTCATATTTGTTTTTCTCCATCCAGCCATCAAGGTCTTTAAGCATCGTTGTTATGTGACTTATTTTATTCTTGTATACTGTGCTTACCACCTGGGCTACCTGTGCACCTGCCAATATAACCCTTGCCATATCATCACCGGTAAAAATGCCCGTATTACTGCAAATATCTCCTTTCAACTGCTGATGCAACAACCCAGCATACCTAACGGGTAACCGGTAATCACCCATTTGAGACAGATTGAAAGGATTATATAAATCCTGTTTATCCACATCTATATCGGGCTGGAAAAGACGATTAAATAAAACAAATCCATCTACGCCCGCTTTGTCCATCTGGCTGATAATTTGAAGGGGGTTGGTATAGAAGAAGCTGAGTTTTACGCTGACAGGAATTTTAACTTTAGATTTTATTTCTTTGAGAATTCCAATCTGCTCTTTTTCAATGGTCTCAGCACTTTGATTTTTGTCTTTGGGGTTTGCGTAAAAATTTAGTTCCAGGGCATCTATACCCGTCTTTTCCATTTCCTTTGCGTACTCAACCCATGTGGGTCTGTTTACACAGTTCAAACTACCTATCACAGGGATTTGCACTGATTTTTTAAGTTCAGAAAGTTTTTCCAGATGTTCTTGCGGTCCGGCATGCTCCAGGTTAGGAAACAAGTTGACCATTTCAGCGTGCCTTTCGTTATATTCCTGCAAGTCCTCTTCCATTTGAAGGCTTTCAAGGTTAATTTGCTCCTCAAAAAGAGATTTAAACACAATGGCAGAAGCCCCGGCTTTTTCAATTTTTTTGGCTGTATCCAAATCAAGTGTAAGATTACAGGCTCCCATGATCAAGGGGTTTTTCAATGCTAACCCCATATACGTTGTTTTCAGTCTGTCCATATCTTTTGTTTTTAGGTTTTGATTTGTATGAATTTGGTTTTCTACAATGATAATTAATATCCCAAAGAGGTTTTTACTAAAACCAACACTTCCAAGGGGGTCTGCATAAATCATGAAGATGCAGCTTTTAAGCTCACTCCCACACAATGATTGACACCTTATGGCTGTTGCGCATAAAAATTATTTGCTAGTGATTAAAATAAACTTACATCTTTTAACAGTCAAACCCCTATAGATGTTTTAGTGGTTTAAAAGTAAAAAACTATTTATGAATATACAACTTTAATTAGATGAACCTGATTTATAAAGCATAAATAGGTTTTTAATAGTTTCAGCTTTAAGCAAAACACAAAAGAAAAATCAAGCCAAATGGAAATCCGTGTAAACTATTAATCTTACTTCTGTGCTCTTCCTATCGGAAAAGAATATGACTAAAAAGGCCGGAAACCTATATGGTACATACCAGGCAGCATGTGCTATTTATCCGTACTCTCCACAACTCCCAGTTTTATTAGATGTTGTATTTTTGTAATAAAGAGTACAAAAAACAATACCCAGGTTTAGTAAGAAATAATACAATCCCACGCCCCACAGAAAACAGTTATCTGATAAATGACTTAACCCGAATCATTGTGATGAAGAAAACACATCCACTAACAGCTTTAATTAAAACAACCATTAACACATTTGCTTTATCCCTTTTATTGGCAGGATGTGTGGAGACTCACGATGGCCCTTTAGAGTATGAAAGTCTTGAATTGTTGCAAACTCATGATCTTGATATTACGGGCCCCTCAGCTTTGAGCAATTCTTATTTGCCCGGTCATTTTTACACCGTTTGCGATACGGAGGGTGAAATATACCTGATCAACAATACGGGTCAGATTTTGCTCACACTTCCCATTGATGGTGATGATCTTGAAGGGGTAGAGTTTGTGGAAGAAACCCAAAAACTTTATGTGCTTGAGGAAAAATTCAGATTCGCACTAAAGGTATCACCTGATGGAACCATCCTCGACACATTTGAGCTGGATATCCCCATTCAAAACCTTAATGACGGGCCTGAAGGTATTGCATATAACCCGCACCAAAAACATTTTTATGTGGTTAACCAACGAAACCCTTCCATACTTTATGTATATGACACGTTGTTTGTTGAACTGGCCGCTCACCCGCTGGGTTTTGCAGATGACTACTCTTCTTTACATTTTGCACAGGAAGACAACTACCTTTGGATATTAAGTCAGAAAAGCAAGCTGTTGGCCCGCTGCAATCTGGAAGGTGAACCCAACAAAATTTTTCAAACCAACGTGCCCGACGGGGAAGGCTTGGTGGTAGATTTAGAAAACCAACGGATTTATATTACCTGTGATGACACATCCACCCTGTATGTTTTCAAACTTCCTGATATATAGTAATCAAAAGGTAATATTGTTTTTTTAATTCCGATTTATTGTCCATTAAGGCATGCAAAAAAAACGTCTACAGTAAAAAAGTAAAATTACAAACTAAATGATCGACAGCATGATGAATGAAAAAACAATATTGGGTGAGAGCTCCAGCCCAAGATTTGAGTTTCGCTCTTTTGGGCAAAACTTTGAAAATGCGCACTTCCGCATGTCACGGCTTTCATCTCCGGTCCCAGAAAATGTTTGGAAGCGCAACTCGGAAGAAATTTATATCATATCGCATGTCACCAATATTACCAACACAAAAATAAGGGAGGGTAAATTAGATATCAAAACCCTTGTGCAAACCATTAATGGACTTGAGCAATGGAAACCGCTCCTGAAAGAACCTTTTCCCGTTTCGGCAAACTTACTTGTAAAGGAGGTTTTCCCGTCCCTGGGCGTCGATTTATCTGAAATGATAAAAGAAAGCTATTCATTGGAAGATTTTTTGAAAATCACCAATGATAACCCAAAGTTGCTTCGGGCAAGAGTGAAAAAAGAACGGTATGGCTACATGGTAAATGATACCATTTGCGAGTTTGGATATGTTTGGATCAATGGAGCAAAGGTGTGCACCATCAGCTCTGAATCAACTGACCCAGAAGCTATTCAAAAAACAATGGAAGACATTGGTCTTAAAGGAGTGGAAAACATAAACTACCTGGAGGCTATCAAAAGGGTAACAGGACTTCTTTATAAACCTCTTGCAAACGAATGACTTACAATTTATGGAAAAAGAAATTGAAAGAAAGTTTTTGGTAAAAGGATCTTTTAAAGACCAGGCCTATAACCAACTGAGAATAAAACAAGGCTACCTGTGTTCCATACCTGAACGCACCGTAAGGGTTCGCATTTCGGGCAATCAGGGTTTTCTAACCATTAAAGGCAAAAGCAACAAGTCTGGCACCAGCCGCTATGAGTGGGAAAAAAACATCCCCGAAAGCGAAGCAAGAGATCTGCTAGAGCTTTGCGAACCAGGTATTATTGACAAAACCCGCTACCTGGTGAAACAAGGAGAACATACCTTTGAAGTGGATGAGTTTTACGGGAACAACCAGGGTCTTATATTGGCTGAAGTTGAACTGCAGTCTGAAAACGAGGCTTTTGAAAAGCCGGATTGGCTGGGTGAAGAGGTAACAGGGGATAAAAAATATTTTAATGCTATGCTGATGAAAAACCCTTATAAAAACTGGGCACCTGGCCGTTAAGATTGCACAGGCAGTAAAATACATGTTACTTTTGGCAAACTTTTGTTCAAACACTTCCACTGGGCTACCAGGTCTTACTCCTTTTCTCAGCAACACATTTTGTGATCAAAATAATTTTTTATCATCACCCCTCCCAAAAAAGAAATATTATAGTAGCCTGCTCCACAATAGAGCTTATTTTACCAAATAAAGGTTTCGTTTTGATCGATAATTCACGTAATTTTGAAAATAATAACAAAATAATCATTTTAACTTGTAAGCAATGAAAAATTCAATACCTACTTTCTCAAAATCAATTGTGATATTCGCCTTATGTTTCACCCTGGCATCCCAAATAACAGCTGCACAAACCCCACCAGTTCATTTTTGGTATTTTAGCAATGAACTACCCAACAATACACCCTTTGAAGAGCTTGATGCTTTTTACAGTATCACGGAAGAACATGCTTTTATTGAATATCATTCAGCCCTGGAAGGCTATCCCTTTGATAGTGAACATCCAAGCTGGCGAAAAGCATCCATGGAAAGACGCAACAATCCCACAGAAATGAATTACAGGACCCTTGCTAACGAGGGTCTGCCTTATGATGTCGAAGAGATGAGGGGCCTCCAGATAAAACAGCCCTTTACAGGAGATGGAGGTGAAAACACCATGATATTTCATTTGCCAACCACAGGCTACGAAAACATAGTTTTTATGTTTGCCGCCGTGGATGAAGGAGCTGCAAACGAGTTGATCATTGATTACTCCATTGATGAACAAACACCCACCTGGATTACAGATGGCCTTGCGGCAACCACATTCAACTTGTCAGAAAACTACAACCTCTTTACTATCGACTTTTCGGGAAACGGTATGGATTTGGAGTCGGTTAACAACAACCCACATTTTAAAATCAGAATCCGCTTTGGAGGAGACAACATGCAGGAGGATTTAGAAAACCGCGTTACGTTTAACAATATTAGCCTGGATGGCTCTCCCCTGGACGATACCAACCTACCACCGGTAATTGTTGACCCGTTAGCGTTGCAAAAGCTTGTCCATAACGGTGAAGATCTGGCCATCAATTTGGATGACGTCTTTCAGGACCCCGACAACGATGAGCTTACATTTTCAGTCAGCAGCGACCATCCAGACTTTGTGCAGGCTGAAATCAACGACAACATATTGTTGCTTTCTGCAGTTGCCAGGGGAGATGCACATATTACCGTAACGGCAAATGATGGTTTCCATGATGATGTTAGCCATTCTTTCAGAGCATTTGTTTATCCGGAAGCACATGATATAAGCCAGTCGGATTTTTCTTTTACCCAATGGAACAACAACCATCCCGATTATGCTTACCCTGACAATATGATGTTTTTACAAACCGATTTCGGCGACCCCGGTGCAGCTGACCCTCTGTTATTTCCCTACTTCATACCCCATGACGACTATAATGAGGATGACCACGGTACCATAGGCTATCCATATAATAACACCCGCCGCACCAGAATCAACGGATTGGGCATCGGGGGTGTATCTTTCATCAATACAGGGCGTGACAGAGACCTGGGTGGAGCCATGGTAGCCATCAACACACAAGGTCAAACAGGCTTATTCATTGACTTCCTGGCAGGTACTATCCTTGAAAATGAAAGAGAATATGCCTTTCGTTTACAATACCGTACAGGAACAGAAGGTCCATTTCTGGATGTTTATCATAACAACCAACCTGTGGAATATGTCGTTTCCGAAACAGGTGACATGGTTAATTTTGAAAATATTGAAATGCCCCAGGAGTTGCTGGGACAGGAATATGTACAACTTCTCTGGAGGTATTACCATGTTGACGGAGAGACTGGCCCGCGAGCACAGCTCAGGCTCGACGATATCCACATTAAAACAACACTTAGCGCACAAGAAGCAGTAGCAGAACACCATTATAAAGTTTATGCAGACCAGGAAAACCTTTTTGTTGAAAACCATCGCGAAGATCAGGTGAAAGTTACAATTATCAGTCTCACCGGACAACAAATCAAGTCAACTGTTCTTAGCGGGCAAGGCAGGCACTCCATTTCCACAAAGGTGAATCCCGGCTTTTATATCATCAACCTTAAGGGCAATCACCATAATGAAGTGAAAAAAATTTTCATCCCTTAACCCGGGAGTAGAAAAAAAATCAAATAAAGAGGCTGCCCCTCTCGGGGTAGCCTCTTTATTTTTTTTTCGCAAAAAATTTGACTCAACAACCTGTAGGTATTGAGCATCCATTCAAAAAAAGCAATGGAACCCAACCGAAATTCATCACGATCATTATAAATCAGAAGAATCTCCAGGTTCTTTTGTCCTTTTAAACTCCATTTTTTATTTGTTTTAACTTACAACATTTTTATGAAACAACTTCCGGGCCCGGCAATAAATTGTTATTTTTGTTTTAATATCAGAGGTTTAGAACATTTTGACATCCCTTAGTAGAATATCATGCGCAACATTTTTTTTTACTTTTCAGGAATTACTTTTTTATTCATACTGATTTTGTCAAAAGGATTCAGCCAGACTATTGTCATCAATGAGTTTATGGCCTCAAATGCCACTACCATAGCAGATGAAGACGGTGATTATGAGGACTGGGTTGAGCTCTACAACTATGGGAGTGAGGAAATTAACCTTTCAGGATGGGCCCTTTCCGATGATTATTCAAATCCAAGCCAATGGTTCTTTCCTGATACGTTGCTTCAGGCAGGGGATTACCTGCTGATTTGGGCCTCGGGCAAAGATCGAACAGACGGGGAGCTGCACACCAATTTTCGGATAAGGTCGGCAGGTGAAGAGCTTATTCTTTCATCACCCTCCGGAAACTGGATTGATGAAATTGCGCCCCTACACCTTCCCACCGATATTTCCTATGGCAGGTATCCCGATGGATCGCCAGACTTTTATTACTACCAACACCCCACACCAGGTGCTCCTAACAGCGGAGCAGGGTTCGAGGAATTACTGGGAAAGCCGGAGTTTTCCCACCCTTCCGGTTTTTATACCGATTCTTTTTACCTGCAGGCAACCCACCCTGATGCTTCGGTAAACCTGCACTACACCCTCGACGGCTCTATACCTGATGAATCATCCCCTGCATTTCCCGACTCCCTGCTTATATACAACCGTAAAAATGATGCTGACCAAATTTCATCCATTCCCACAACTCCTTCTTCGGCTCCCGAATGGTATCGCTGGTACCCACCTATGGACACTGTGTTCAAAGGCACCAACATCAGGGTAAAAGCATTCAAAGAAGGGGCCATGAGCCCATTTACAGCAACCCAAACCTATTGGGTGGATGACTCTATTTTTGAAAAGTACTCCCTGCCTGTGATTTCCATTGCCATGGATCAGGATGACCTGCTGGGCCCATCGGGTATTTACACCAACTATAATGCAAGTGGGCCCCAATGGGAGCGCAACATGCATATGGCTTTTTTTTAATCCTATTGCAGCCCGGGGTTCAGCACAGACGGAGGCATCCGCGTGCATGGCGGAAACTCCAGGAGATACGCCCTGAAAAGCTTCAGGATTTATTTCCGCAACAAGTATGGTGAAAGCAGTATTGACTATCCCCTTTTCCCCGACCAGGATATGAACAACCACGACAGGCTGATGCTGCGCAACTCAGGATCCGACTGGGCGATGACCTATTTTCGTGATGCTTTTGTACAAAGCTTGCTCGGCGGCTTCTCTGATGTGGAAACCCAGGCTTACCGCCCGGCTATCGTATTCTTAAACAGTGAATACTGGGGGGTGATGAATATCAGGGAGAGATACGACAATAATTACATTGAGAATCATTATGGTGTTACAGATATTGATATGCTGGATAATACCGGACAGGTTAAATATGGGTCCAACACCCACTACATGAACCTGCTC
>SLQX01000151.1 GCA_007131245.1 Bacteroidales bacterium | reverse complement strand
TACCGGAAATATTATCGGTTGGGTTGATATTAACCGTGTATTAGAGTGGGACCACCGGGTTGCCATTGAACCCAGCTGGGAGAGTGCAGCTGTGGAAGAAAGGTACAGCCGGCAAATTAAAAGCACTGTGTTTGATGCTGGTAATAACATGAATGAGAGATGTGCTAATGAGTTTAGTTCAGGAAGAGTCTCTGCCGGGTGCAATATAACCTGGGAGGATGATTTGTGGGATGAATCCGGAAACTTTGAACGTAAACCCGGATACTGGCGCAGGTTTCCTGTAATAGGTGATATGGGTGCTAACGTATATAAACTTATGGTAATGGGTGAGTTAACCGGTGAGGGGGGAAGAACTGTTATCCGGGAGGATATAGATGTAAAAGTCCGGCAAACGCTAAATCAGTTGATTGAAAAAACCAGGAATATCAATGTGGTATTTGTTATCGATGGCACCACAAGTATGGGGCCGTACTATGAATCGGTAATTAATTCGGTACAACGCATTGTGAGAATTTTTGAAATGTCAGGAGAAGAATATAAGGATTTAAAGTTTGGCTATGTAGTATATCGCGATTACCTTGAAAAGGACAGGCTGCTTGAAACCCGGCAACTTACCTCTAACTCTTCTGCCGTGATAAACCAGTTAAGAAATGTAGAGGCTATTGATTTTTATGATGTACATGCCCACGAAGCGGTTTACTATGGTTTAAAGGCTGCTCTTACCCAGGTTTTCCAGGATTCTAACGAAACCAATGTTATGATACATATTGGTGATGCGGGTAATCACTATCGCAACGATCCATCGCAAGTACCTCAGTCTGAAATAGTGGATTTAATTGCCGAAATGAAATGTTATTACATCGCTTTCCAGGTGCATCATATGCGAGACCACCAGGCTTATATTGACTTTCCACATCAGATTAGAGAAATTATGAGTCGGTCTGGCGACAGGATGTATCAACAATGGGTTGACTTGATGGGTGAGGGTATAGTAGGTGAGAAGCCTGTTTTAAGGCGAATGGGTCATAATATCCATCGTATTGAGAATGGTCCGCCCATGGTGGTTATGGCATCTGACATGGGGCAACAGATGGACCTGGTATATCTGGAGGATGAGATTACCCAGGCTATTGAAGAAATCGATGAATATACGGACAATGTAGTGGAGAAAGCCCGTGAAATGCTTGAAAGAGGACAGGGTATCGAGGTGATAACCGGTGAAACACAGGGTAAGTATGCCAGTTCATTTGCTCCGGGGGTGTACAACTTTTTACTGCGAACAGGACTTGATGAAGATATTATTGAGCAGTACTATTCTAAAAACATCCAGTTTGTAACAGAGGGTTATGCTGCACGCCACCACCAATCATTGAATCGCCCGCTTTTTGAACCAGTTCTGTTGCTGGAGGCCATTGAGTTTTCCCGAATCTTGCTAAGAGTTCAACAGCTTCGCCAGGCAGGTGCTGTTCCGGGAGACAGAAGAGAAAGACTCTATGATACCTGGATTGAGCTATTGAAAAGACACGTGGGGGTAAAACCGGAAAGTTATTTCCAGGAATTAACCCTGGAGGAAGCTTCTTCTATGGTTTTCGGCATACCATTGAAGTCGGGAATGCTTCAGCATATACAGCTGAGGTATTTGTTTGATGAAGCGGTGTTTTCTGATAATGCTCTGAGCAGATATGTCAATCAAATTGATTTCAAATATCGTGAGTTGGAAAGAATTGCCAATATGCGTGATTATCCGTACTCTTTTATTTCCAATGACATACTCTACTATTGGATTCATGTGGACTTATTGCCTTAAGAATGAAGGAGGATAAAATTCCCCAATTGCCTGTGCTTATGTTGATGGTGAGGGTTAAAAACTAAGTTAAATAAAAGGTTATGTGTTTGTATAAAATTGAGAATCTAAAATGTGGGTATAAAGCTACCGGTTTGGTGCTGGAAGTTCCGGAGCTATCTATCGATGTAGGTGAGATGGTAGTGGTTTTGGGCAAATCTGGCTTTGGGAAAAGCACATTGCTGGAAACACTGGCTTTGATGAACAAATCTTATATGGATGGAACGGTTTTCTTTTCTCCGCCTTCCACCCCTGGCGATCCCATTGCACTGCATAACTTATGGTTGAATTCGGGCATGAAAAAATTTGCAGATATTCGTTGCAGGCATTTCAGTTTTATTTTTCAGCAAACCAATTTGATGCCCAATTTTACGGTTTATGAAAATATCTACCTGACCCGGATGATGCAGGGGTATGCTCAAAAAGACTGTGCTTCTCTTACTAGAATTGTATTAACTAAACTTGGAATGCAGGGTGTAGATGCCAACAAAAATGTTACTGAGTTGTCGGGGGGGCAAAGACAGCGTGTAGCTTTTGCAAGGGCTGTGATTTCTTCCTTTGATGTGCTTTTTGGAGATGAGCCAACAGGCAATCTGGATGCGTTTAATTCCATTGAACTACTTGAGTTGCTCAGACAAACACTGTTTAACAACTCTTCCCCCCATCCCAAGACAGCTATACTGGTTTCTCACAGTATTGAGCTAGCTGTCCGTTTTGCTGATTCCATTATTGTGATCAGTCATGACAAGGAAAGAAACTGTGGGGTAATCTTGCCCGAGAATAAATTCAGAAAAAAACAAGAAAGAGGTCAAAGGGTTTGGGAAAACCTTACAGCGCAAATACCTGATAAAGATTTTGTGGAATACCTGAAGGGGCGGTTTTACCTTGAGCAGGATTAATAATTTGTTTTAATTTCTGCAAAAACACTTATGAATCGTCAAGCGCCAACTGTAATAGCGATAAATGTAATAATTAAGACCAAACTCCATATATTATAACTAAGATCAAATCATGAAGAACACCAAGGCGAGAAACTTTCACAACTTATTTTTTATCAGGGAGGTGATTCCCCTTTCAGGGAAAAGGATGTCAAACCTTTTGATAATGGTTGGAATGTTGTTTTTCGCTTTCAGTGTTATCGGGTTTGCTGAGGGCAGCCTGAGGTATTTGGAAACCAAAATGAAAGATCCCTTTATAAACTGGATCAATGTAATTCCCCAGGTGCATCGCATTCACTCCATGAACCAGGTCCTGAACAGTATCAACTCCCCGGAAATCAAGGAAAAATATCATCTTGTCAATGCAATAGGTTATAACCGTTTTCAACACAACTTTTATGATTATCATGATATACAGCAGTTTTATAAAAGTGGGCGTCTTGATACCGAGAAAGTTGCAAGATTTTCTGCCAGAACCATGGATGTTGAAGACCCTGTAATTGACGAAATATTTGATTCAAAGAACCACGTCAGGGGAGAGCCTTATGAGGATTTTATGGATGTGGGTCTAATCGTAACAGAGCAATTCCTTAACAAATTAAATTATCCTTTAAATACGCCTTATGTCTGGATGGATTTTCTTGCTGACAGAGATGCTGACTCCAATGATATCAATGTGGCAATTCCTATACCTGTAAATGCTGTTGTAAAGTCTTTGCCGGGGATGACTGCTTTTGCCTCCACCTCTTATTTTTACCAGCAAAGAAACCTGCAATTTGGCAACAATCCTTTTAATCCTCTTTACGATAGTAGATTGGTATTGTCCTATCATGGCTCCAGAGAGAAAGCAGATGCATTAATTGCTGATATAGAGATTGTGTTTAGCCAGCTAGCTGAAAATGCAGTTGCAATACAAAACGTATGGTACGAACAAAGATACAGAGTAGCTGGTGAATCATTTTACATGGTGTATGTTACATTTTCTGGCCGGCAACCGAATATGTCATTTATGGATAATGCTTTTTCACAACTCTATAATCATGCAAAGCTTGCTTCTTATTTAAATGATTTGTATCGGTTGTATGATTATGAGACCAGTCTTAGACGATTTCGTCCGGCTGACGAATACGATCGTATTTCGTTGAATTTTTCCAACCTGGATAAGCTCAGAGAGTTTTCTGTATTGCTTGAAGATGAGTATGGATTGATTGTGGATATGGCCCAAATTGAAAGCCGGGAAAATTACCATTTTGTAAGCCGCTTAACAACCATTATATCACTGGTGCTCATAGGTTTTAGTATTCTGAGTATTTTGCTTTTTGTTTCCTATTTACTAAAACGTCACCTTCATGGAATAAAAAGGAACCTGGGTACTTTTAAAGCTTTTGGTTTATCAAATGGTTTCCTGATTAATATTTATGTAAAGATAGTTCTGGCCATGCTTGGACTGGCTACGCTGTTTGCCTTGTTGATTTCTGCTTTATTTGGCTATTCAGGCGGAATGAGATTGGTTTTATGGATTTCAGGCACAGGATTCGAAGCCGGAAATTACTTTTCGTTGTGGAGCTATTACCTGCTGGTCGCCCTGGTTTTGCTTACATTGTTTTCAGTTATGATCTTACGCAGCGTATCAGGGAGCATCCTGAATCATACTCCGGGTGATTTAATTTATGAACGTGAATAAGAACGTTTTTTTAATAACTGCTAATTGCTTTGAAAATGAGGTATTTATTATTGTTTGTCAAAATAGCTGGTTTTTTGCTGATGAGTCAGGAAGGCGAAGGGCAAAACCTTTACATCGAAATTTATGATGCAAAAACCTACCTGCCAGTCACGGAGGTTACCCTGGTACTTGAATCTTCGAAGGCTCACATAACAACAGAGTCAAATCCCAGGGGTGAGATAAGTGAAAGTATTCCTCGTGGCGTATACATCCTGAGTTTTTCTCGCAGGGGCTACCAGGATGTCATCATGAAGGATATACGTATTCAGTCCACGGGTCTGAAAACATTGAGCGTGGCAATGGAGAGAGAGAGGCAGGATATCCCCGGAAGAAAGGAGGAGCCTGACCAGGCTGTGCAATCAGAAAAGGAAAAGGAAGTAAAGACAGTTCCCGTGCAGGAGGTTGCCGAAAAGATAGAAGAAAGAGGTAAAACAAAAAAGGAAACAGATTTTGCGGATAGCTCTCCCGGGTCAGAAGAACAAGATCCTGAGCTTACATCCGATTTGCCTGTTTTGTTGGAGAAACCCATATATATTCGGAAATTGGCAAAATCATTTCTGGAAGTTTCGGTTCAACTGGGTAATGTTCAAACGCTCAATCTGGGGGTAGGATATAACTTTATCAATGCATTACATATACAGGCCATGTTGTCTGTTAGCAGACAACCCTATTCGGGTTTTTACTTTGCTGACTCCCACGAGTATGATGTGACCTTCTTTAATTTAGGTGCAGGTCTGGGCTATGAGCACAGCTTTGCAGTGAGCCAAAACCATGGCTTCCTGTTAAGCCCTGGCTTGTCCGCAGGCGTTGAATCGGTTTATAACAACAATTACCTGGCCGATCACTCCATTAACTTTCTGTTTAACTCCTGGCTAAAGCCTTCACTAACAGTAGGGATGTACTTTAACAATTTCTCGTTTTTCCTGGGAACAAGTTTCATTGGCTGGCTGACAAACCCCATGACTGAGAAAAGGTATGGTTTATATAGCCAGGAAACAGAGCAACCCTTGAAATGGGATGAAGATTTGTTTAAGGACAGAAGGGGTTTAAGTTTTGTGGCGGGATTGAGGTTTTATTTTTAGGTGGCGAAACCCCGCATCAAAGACAATACGGTAAAAGTAAATTATTACTTAACATAAACAAGGGAGTGGACTTGTTACAAAAATAAAAAGCAATGGAAACCAAAGAGAAACACCAGAAATATTGTGCATTTAGCAGGTCTTACCTGCATGGAAACCTGATAATGAATAAGTTGATTGGACTTCAACATGGTCTTAGGATAGGACTGTTTGTTATTTTTCTGGGGCTTTTGTCAACATCCTGCCAAAAAGATGAAAAAATTTATATCGAACCCCATGATGATTTGGAGCTCTTTGCTCACACCAAAGTTATTGATAGCCAGGATCTGGAGCAAATGGTTCACTTCCTGGACACCACAGATTTTACATTTACTGTTCAGCAGGAGTTCATGACTGGTTATAACCTGAATCAAGGCGATGTAATGGTTTCGGATGCAGGTTTGGGCTTTCTGAGAAAGCTTGATTCTATTGTTGATATTGATGAGCAAGCTATTTTATATACATCTCAGGCCACATTTGAAGATGCTATCAAGCAGGGGAGTGTTTCTTACCGCCAGAAACTTTCACCGCAGATGATCGACAGCGTTGAGTATCACTTTGATAATGTGAAGTTGTCAAAGGCATCATTGAAAGATGGAACCACCGGAACAGATGATACCATTGTTTTCGATTTTGATGTGGATCTGGCCGACTATGTTTCACTTACAGGTGACTTTTCGCTGTTGAGTGAAATTGTTTTTGAAATGGATATCAGCAGCTTTCTTAGGTTGAGACACGTTCACTTTGGTTTTGAAAATCAGACTCATGCATCTTTAACAGCAGAGCTTGGCAGCAGTGTTGGCTTTGAACGTAGCGTTAGCATTGCCACTGTATATTTCACCCCCATTGTGATTCCTACGGTGGTTCCTATTGTTATTACGCCGGTTTTTACGATAAATATTGGTGTGGATGGCAGTGCTCAAGCTGTTATTACCACAAATGTAGGTCAAAAAGTAGTATACCAGACGGGCATTAAATATGATCGGGATACTGATTGGTATTCGTACGATAATGTGGATAATGAATGGACTTATACCCCACCCAATCCTTCTGTTGATGCATCATTGAGAGCGCATGTTACACCCGATATGTCGATGCTGTTGTATGGTGTAGTGGGGGCTTACATGGATGCCAGTATATATGGAAAACTCGATGTGGATTTGCTTGAAACACCCTGGTGGGTTCTTTATGCTGGATACAGGGTGGGGTTAGGCGCTAAAGCCACGATTTTTAGTGTAAACCTTTTTGACGTGAACTACCCTGCCTTATTAGGCAGCGAATGGATTATAGCCCAATCCCATCATGAACCACCAGGTGAAACAGGTATCGTTAAAGGAGTGGTAAGGGATGCTGTTACTGAACAGGGGTTAGATAATGTACAAATTGAGGTATACCAGGATGACCAATTGTATCAGACATGGCAGACCGGATTTAATGGGGCTTACCAACTCGAACTTCCCTCCGGTAGCCTATACCACATCTCATTTACGCGGCAGGGGTATTTGCCTGCCGAATACCATGATGTTGTGGTCCATGTAAACCAGGAAACCCAATTGGCAGCAGTTTTACAAATTGATGATCAATACAGCGGGAGTGGTTCTGTTGCCGGTAGAGTTATCGATGCTTTTGATGGTGGAGGTATTGATGATGCTTATGTAGTTGTAAGATCCGGAATAAATAACGAGCAAGGAGAGATTGTTCAGTCCACATCCAGCGATGCCTCCGGTTCATACACCTTTTCCGGGCTGCAAGCTGGGAATTACACCATCGAAGCAACAAAAAACAATTTTAGCAAAGGATATCATAATGTTGTTTGCTTAGGTGGTGAGTTTACGGACAATCAAAATGTTTCGTTAACACCTGAAATGAATGAAGACGAGATACGTATTATCCTTGATTGGGGGCAAAATCCTTCTGATCTTGACTCGCATCTAACGGGTCCAATTGCTGGATCTGATGCAGATGAACGATTCCATATTTATTATTCTAATAAAACTTTTTATCATAATTCTGAGCTTTATGCGGCACTTGATTATGATGTTGTGTCTTCCTATGGGCCTGAAACCATAAGCATTTATCATCAGACGGATGGTATGTACAGGTTTAGTGTGCACGACTTTTCTAATCGTATGTCTGATAATAGTTATGCGCTTTCCAATTCTGACGCCAGGGTAAGGGTTTTTAAAGGTTCTGATTTAATTGAAACATTTTATGTTCCGGCAAACACTGAGGGTACGCTCTGGACTGTTTTTGAACTCGAAGGGGATAATATAATGCCGGTCAACGCTATGAGTTATGAATCCACCCCTTCATCAGTAACAAAATCAACAGATTTGGAATTGATCAAGCATTTACCTGTAAAAAAATAACATAAACCTGTACTGTTGTAAGCCCGGCTCTTTAAGCGGGTTGTTCATTGAAAGTCAAAAGTTGTCTGCCTGGCATTGTTGAATAAAATAATACAGGCCTTATAATCACCATCATTTTTAATTAATTTGTCAACCAAAACCTATCGCTATGAAGAAGAATCTTATGTTATTCGGAATTTTTGCCATGTTATTGCTGTTTGGCGCAAATATAATGGCCCAGCAGGATTCTACACTTTACAAAACCATCAGGAATCCCTCACATTGGCTGGATAAACCAGTTACTGTTTTAGGTATCGTGGAAGAATATGTTGATATTGAACTTCCTTACCAGGAGGGTGAGCAGCGTTTAACTGTGGAATATATTCTCCGGGGTGATTTCGGGGATAGAATCCACATACGTAGCCATCTGGAAGTACCTGAAACCAATACCAAATACAGGGTAACAGGCATGTTTCAGCAAAGTGCTAAACCTAATATTGATTATGAGATTATTGAAACCCGGAGAGAAATTATTGAACAAGGGCCAGTGGTGGAGTATACAGGTACATTCTGGGATGATTATGGCCTGGCTGTTTTGATTGCGGGGGGCGTAGTTGTGCTGTTGTTAATTATCTTCTTGTCTGTGCTGATTTTCAGGCAAAAGCCTTCGGTTCAGCCTGCCCAGCCGCCTCAAGAACCATCTTCAGGAGGCATGGAGGATCGTCCAGCTTTTTCCTCTGAGAATGATTTTAAAACCATTAAGGTGGCTTCCTCACCCCCGAAAACCATGCGTTTCATCCCCGGTAAGTTAGAAATCATGAATGGAGAAGATAAAGGGAAAGTTTTTAAAATGGTTGGATACCCTAATGCTGATGGCAGTATCGTTACCATGGGGCGAGAGCCGGGGTCTGGTGAAAGGGCTTACTCTCATATTCAGTTAAAAGATCCTACTGTTTCAAGAAAACAGGCCGAATTGATATATAAAAACGGGAAGCTGTTTATGAAGAACCTGAGTGAGGTTAATCTTTCCATGGTAAATGGTAAAGAGCTGTCAGCCAATGAGCAAACTGAGCTTAAAGCCAATGATTCTGTGATTCGAACAGGTGCCATTGAATTTAAGTATGTAGTATAACTTATATGATTGGGGCTCCGGTGAGATTTTTTGTTGCTGCTGTCTGGTATTTGTTTGGTTGTGAGTCAACGGACAGACACCGGAGCCTTTTAAGGTATTGCGCAAGGCTACCTGTTTGTAATCAGTTTCAAGACATTTGTTTTATGCACTTTTAGTTAATAAATATAGGGTATTAACCCGAATCCATTCGATGAAAAGGCTAAATTATAACTACTACTGCATCAGTGAAAAAGGCAAAAGATCTAACAACCAAGATGCTGTGCTTACCTTACGTATTGATGACGACAGCTACTTTTTTGCAGTTGCTGATGGTATGGGGGGAGTGAAAGGGGGCGAAATTGCCAGTAATCTTGTTGTACAAAAAGTCCACGAGTTTTTGGAGGAACGATCGGCCAAAAGTGGGTTGAGAACCGATAACTTGAAAGAGACTTTAAAGGATGTTTTCGAACTGGCCCAGGAGGAGATAAGAAAGCTGATCGCCCATCAACCATCCCTTAAAGGACTGGGAACTACTCTGACAGCCATATTGGTGCATAAGGACAACTATGTTTGGGGCAATCTGGGTGATAGTCGCTTCTACCAGATAAAAGATAACGGGGTGGTTCGTTTAACCCGTGATCATACTTTGATGGAAGACTCCAATCAGCAAGGACACGATTTAAGTGTCATGCCACAGCACTACAAGCATGTGCTCACCCGGGTCATTGATGGTGAAGACAGCCAGGCTGATATTTATCCGGCTGATGATGATTATCTTGTCGCCAGGCATGATACAACTTGGATTTTATGCTCAGATGGTTTGATCGTTGAAAAAAAACGAGACTACAATAACGTTTTGTTGAATTATATCGGGGGATTCCGGGACCCCGAAGATATTGCAAGAGCACTGGTTCAGAATGCACTGGAAAGTGGATCATCTGATAATATTTCGGTTGTAGTTATTAAAGTGTCCGATCCTGATGTGATTTCTCCTGATGAAGCAACCACACAGAAAATGATAATGCCTGTTCAGCCGGAAAGTAACAAGGTCAGTAAAAAAGGGAAAGGATGGTTGTTGTGGAGTATGATTATTATAATTGTACTACTGGTAAGTGTTGGATGGATTGTAAATGCCTGGAATATAAGGGACTTTTATGGTTTAAGACAAAACCAGCGGTTTTCGGCCCAAACCATAGCCCAGGTGGTGGAAGCCTGGTATCAGCAGCGCATGCCAGTATTTGAACTGCCACCTTGTGTTGAGCAACATAGAGCCGGGGCTGGCTATTTCCAGGCAGCATCTATAAAAATATCCCAGAGGGATACTGCTTTCTTTTTGCATGTATCTGAAAATAAACTTCCTGTAGTCCCGGATCAAAATGGCACTTTTTTAAGCTCTGTTTTCCCTAAAAGTCTCAGTATTAACCGTTATCTGAACGACTCAACCCGTATGGTTTTAAAGTTTAATACCCAATACACAAATAAGGAAAATACAGATGAATGGATAGAGGCTGCTGGGTTGGTGCTGTTGCATGAATATTTGTGTTTATCAAAACACCTGGTTAATGAATCTGACAAACATTTTAATATAGAAGAAATAAAAAAAGAAATCCAGGAAAAAACCGCCTTTGCCACAGGTGTTGTAAAGGCTGGTGAGTGAACATAAGGACTTTCCTAAATATATTTGAAAGGTTTTTGGGGTGCAGGTTTTTTAGGATTTAGTCGTAGTTGCATCCCTTGGTATACAGTAAGTAACAGAAATGTTAATAATAATTTTATGTCGTCACAACAAGAATCTGCATTTTGTCCCTATTGCAAAGAGGCCATTAAGCCCGGAGCAGTTAAGTGCCGCTATTGTGGTAGTGAGTTACAGGTCATAAATCCCATTTCCTCTTTTAGCGAGAATGACTCATTTACGTTTATAAAAAATGCATTAAAACAAAAGTATGAGATCATTGAGGTGATAGGCAAAGGGGGAATGGCATCTGTTTATAAAGCCCGGCAAAAAAATCTTGGCAGGGTGGTGGCATTAAAAGTCATCCATCCCAACCTGGTGCATGATCAGGAATTTGTTCAGCGTTTTCTCAAGGAGGCAAAGGTTTGTGCCTTGTTATCCCACCCCAATATTATCAATATTTATGATTTCGGTGAAATAGGAGGCCTTTATTATATAAGCATGGAATACCTTGAGGGTGTCGATCTGGCAGTAATGATAAAAAAGCAAAAACGGATACGTCCTGCCAGGGTGATGAAATATATACCACCCATAGCTGATGCATTGGCTTATATTCACAAAAAAGGGCTGATGCATCGTGATGTAAAATCCTCAAATATTTTTATTACCAAAGAGGGGCGCGCTGTATTAATGGATTTTGGCATTGCTTTTACCGAGGGAAGTAACTTGACTGTGGCCGGTACTTTGTTGGGAACTCCGCAGTTTATCAGTCCTGAGCAGGCCAGTGGAAGCAAAGGATCTCCATCCAGTGATTATTACAGCCTGGGTATTGTGCTTTATGAATGTCTGACGGGTAGTGTTCCTTTCAACGATCCTAACCCTATGGTGGTGATTAACAAAATCATCAAAGAAATACCTGCGCATCCTTGCAAGATAAACAAGGATATTCCTGCCTGGTTAGCTGATGTTACCATGACCCTATTGAGCAAAGATCCAGGGAAACGATCTGTGGCTTTAAAAACACTGAGAAATGCCTATTACAATAAACCAGGAACGGCAGACAGGAACAGGTTGAATACTCCCCTTTTTAGAGGTATTGATTCTTCTGTGGTTTTTAAGATTTCCCTGGTTTCTCTGTTGTTTTTGATTTTTTTGGGAATAATCCTAAGTATCTACATGAACATATCATCAAAAAGACCGGCAGATGTACTGCGGGAGTCTGCTCCTGAAACTGCAGCCAGCCCATCGGCTGTTTCTGCTGACCCTCTCACTTTAGAAGCAGAGCAGGTTAGGTTACCTACGTCGGTTCAGTTGATTGAAGAACAAATGGTTATAGTTGAGGGCAAAAGGGTAATGCAAGAATTTGTGAGTCAAAGAGTGTGGAACATGATTATGGATGGAGAGCAGAGAGGTAGTAATAATGCTGTTACAGGAATTGCTTTTTCAAATGTGGATAGTTTTATTAAAAGACTCAATGCCATTCCTGATAATCCATACCGGTATTCACTTCCCTCTCTTGAGTTGATTCTTGCATTACAGAACTCAGGACAAGTTAATATCAGGCGCAGCGAATGGGTGAATGATCCTCCCGAATTTCGTGTGGGTTACCGACCTGATATGGCCAAATTCTTTCATCATAGGTTTAATGATGAGGCGGGAGAGAGAAGAAATAAAGGGCGAAAAAACATTTACTTTCGATTGGTTCGTGATTGATTGCCCAAATAAGTTGTCTGAAGCTATGAAATAAATGATTTCCATATATTCTTAGCATTGTGGTGTTTTGATTTCAAACAGATAAAATAAAAAGTTAAGATATTCTTTAAAAAAAACAGTTATGAAAAAAGTTAGTGGTTTTATGGAAGGCTTGTGCATTGTCCTTTTTCTGGGGGTGCTTACGATTTTTTACCCCACACCTTTGCAATCTCAACAGCACACAGTAGAAAATGTTGGTTTTGAGGTGTTGGATAATAACATAGCTGTCATAGAATATGATTTGAGCGGTAAAGATCGCCGGTATACAGTTAATCTGCAGTTACGAAGGAGAGGAAATCCCACCTATAGTTTCGAACCCCAGGCTGTGATGGGAGATGTGGGTAAAGGGAAGTTTGCTGGTGAAAACCGCAAAATCATATGGAGTATGGAACATGATATGGAGGAAGGTCTGGTTTTCGATCCTTTTGTGAATGATTATTACTTTACAGTGCAGGCAAGAAGAAATCGCAGAACCGGCTGGATCTGGATTACTGCTATTTTGGGAGGGGCCTCCTGGTATTTTTTGGTTGAAAATCCTGAGGTTTTAGATATCAAATAGGCTGATTTTATTGTTCTTATAGCCTGGATTTTATCGATTCAGGGTTTTACATTTCTGAGATCAAATAGCATTGATGCCCAGTGATGTAGGTCTAGCGTTTTAAAATAATATTTACTATGAAAGCCCTTGATATCCCATTCGATGCATAACTGGTCTTTATTCCGGCCCAAAAGTATAAGCAAAATGGTGTCTCTATTACTGATAACAAAGGATATATTAAAGGGTTATCTAATCACTTAAAAAAACAAGAGATGAAAATATTTTACATGCTGTTTACATTGTTTTTACTTTCCATCCCTCATTTGGGGCATACACAATGGGCACAAAGCAGTTCGGAGCCCGGAAAAATTATACCCGAAAAAACCCGGCCTGTTCTTGATGCTAAAATATATTATCCGGATGGAGATTTGCCCGTCTTATTTCCGGGTGTTTCCTTTTCCCTGGATATCCTGGTAAAAAATACGGGTAGCCAGACTGCTGAACAGTGCTGGGTAAAGGTTGAAAGCGATTCACCCTTTTTGCTTGTTCAAAGCCAGGCATTGGATATGTTTACTTTGCAACCCGGGGACTCTGTGATCCAAAGCATCCCGCTTGAGGTTAGGTCCAGTGCGCCCATAGGTTATATTCACGCAAAAGTGATTGTTGAAGAAAACAATGGGTATCACCTTTTTCCTTCACGTAACCTCTCCTTTTATATCGAAGAAGTGCCCGATATGGATGTTGTGGTTTCTGATGTTGCTGTCAGAGATCAAACGGGGGTAGGATATTTTGAGCAATTTGAAGATGTGGAATTTTATTTTCGTATAAAGAACTGTGGCCATCAGGCCCAAAGTAATATCAATGCTAAGCTGCATTTTGATGATCATGTGGTTGAAAAACGTGTAAACCCAAACTATTTAATTGGTGAGTTGCAGCCAGGGGATTACAGAGATATAAGTGCCGTAGTGTCACCAGGCTTTACTTCAGAGAATGTCGCTGTGCATGTTGAAATTGATTTTGGCTCAAACACCACTTTGCAGCCATTTCTGTTTGCCTTCCGTGAGGATTATAAAGGGCCGGACATGTTGTCTGAAGATTGTACACAGGTCTTGCTAAGTATTGACCCTGAAGAGGATCAAGAATCTGCTGCCGAAGAAATTGAACCTCAGGCACATAGTGCAAACAAATATGCCATTATCCTGATAAATAAAGATTACTTTACCTTGGATGAAATTTCCAACTCCATAACGGATGCCGACTCTATCGCCAATTTGTTTTCCTCTCAAATGGGGTATTTACGTCAACATGTTGTTCCCGTGGTCAATACCTTTCATTCTGACCTGCATGACTTTGAAAATATGCACCAGTTAGAAAACCTTAAAAGGGCCTGGTCGAGAGCGAGAGGGGAAAAGGAACTTACCTTCTATTACTCTGGGTATGGTTCAGTGGATTTTTTTAGTGGTGAGTTGTATGTGTTACCTATAAATTTTGTTCCTTCCACTTTTCAGTCTCGCTTTAACATAATGGGAATATTTGAAGCTTTTGAAAAATGGAAAGAAGAATATAATATCACACGGGTGACCAGCTACTTCAATATCTCGTTTGCTGATAAGAGCTTGCATGGAGATATGGGTTGCAACCAATTCAGGTTGGTAAGGTGGCATGAACAAACCCCCGGTTATAGTACTTTCCTGACTTCATCTTTTAAGAATATTCTCCCTACTGAGGTTGGAGCTAATTTAAGCTTTTTTACCGAGTTATTTACCAATGGCATGAAAGGAGCTGCAGATTATAATGGAGATAAAATAATCATGGCCTCAGATTTTCACCGGTTTTTATCTGATGAACTCTCAGGTATTCCGGCAAAGGCATGGAGCAAGGGCAGAGTTTTTAGAACTCCGGTTTTCCTGGGAGATGACGTGCCTTTGTATTAAATAAACCTTAAAAGTAGCTTTGTAGATAAAACTTTTTCAACATGGTTTGTTAAGACTGTGATATACCATAAGTTTTGAGGTATGATAACACGCGAGTTTTTCCGGGCTGTTTAATAAGGTAATTTTCACTGGCTTCTCTACCCCACACTCACTCGCCTGTTTATTGCTTATTTTCATCTCCCTTATTAATGGCATTTAGCCACTCTTCTTTGAGTTCGGTGAAAATTTCTTTTACAGAGGAGATCTTGGTGGCCAGGTATGCGTTGGTGCCGGCAAAGGCATATCCCTTGTTCATGTTGCCTTTGTAAGCATTGTACAGGGCATTGATAATACAATAGGGACTGCTGGTTATATCGCAGGTTTTGATGCAGTGAAACGGGCACTTGACAGGTGTTTTTAATCCCTGGCGGATTTTTTCTGTAAAGTTGTTCATGATGGCCCTGCCAGGCATTCCCACCGGGCTTTGAATGATTTTAATATCGTTGAAGGTGGCATCGATATAGGATTGCTTGAAAGCCGGTGATGCATCGCACTCCAGGGAAGTTACAAACCGGGTTCCCATTTGCACGCCACTGGCGCCTTTCTGGATGATCTTGTAAATATCTTCACCACTGTATATCCCTCCAGCAGCAATCACAGGTATAGTGCAGTTGTATTTTTCTTCAAAAGGCTTTACCATGCTTGCTACCTGGGGTACCAGTTCGTCCAGGCTGTGGTTTTGGTCTTCCAGCTGATTGTTTTTAAACCCAAGGTGGCCTCCTGCTTTTGGCCCTTCCACCACGATGGCATCGGGGAGGTAGTTGAAAAGGGATTTCCATTTTTCACAAATGATTTTGGCAGCCCTGCCTGAGGAAACGATGGGTACAAGCCGGGTTGTACTGTCAGGTTGTAAAAACTTAGGTAAATCAAGGGGCAGGCCTGCCCCGGAAAAAATGATATCTGCTTTTTCAGCTATGGAGGTTTTTACCAGGTCGGCAAAATTGGTCATGGCAACCATGATGTTTACACCAATGACTCCTTTGGTTTTTTCTTTGGCTATCCTGATCTCTTTTCGCAGACCTTCCATGTTGGCTTCGATGTAATCGAGTGTGCTGTTGCGGTGGACCAATCCCAGTCCGGCTGCTGATATCACACCAACACCACCCTGATTGGCCACGGATGAGGCCAAACCCGACATTGATATGCCAACACCCATTCCGCCTTGTATGATGGGGACCGGTATGGTGAGTCCCCCGATTTTCAATTCTTTAATGCTCATTGCTTCTTTGTAAATTGTTTTAAACGAGTGTAAAGGTAGGCAATCTGCAGCGATTTTTTTTAGCTCATCAAAGGATGTATCAATAAAACATTGAATATTTAACAATATTTAATTTTGTGTGAAAATCACCTGTTTTGGCAGGGTGTTGATACTGCCTGAGTGCAGTTCAGTAGATATATAAAAACAGGCTCTACCCATATCGGGAGAGCCTGTTTCTACATAAGCTAACAGCTCAATTGCCGTGGAGCTATCAGCCAGGTTCATTATCCTTTAAACAGGGGGTCTGCACCGATGGTTCCCACCAGTGAATCCAGGTATTCGGGTTGGCTGACCTTCTCAAGCTCCTTCCGGGCGTTGTCCAGTTTTACCTGCAGTTCCAGCTGGTCTGCTACCGACTTGTTAACTTCATCATTCATGAAATTTTCCAGGTAGGCAATATGCCTCTCCCAGAGTTTAATGTCTTTTTCCTGCTTTAGTTTCAGACGGTCTTTGTACCATTGGCTTTGCAGCAAATAATCCCTGTCAAACATCTTCCTGATTTCAGGGTCAGATACCTCTTTGCCATTATAGTGACCATAAGCCATGATGTGTAACAATGCTTTAAGAGGCGGAATAGCCGACTCCACGCTGTTATCTTCAAAATAGCGCAGTGCAACTTTCTGTTGTGCCTCGGTGATGTTTTTCACACCATCCACAAAATCCTCCATGGATTGGGTTTCAGGTTTGAGAACCTCTTTGGAGAAAATGCTCATGGGCTCTTCGAAGATTCGTCCCAGGTATTTGAAGGCAAAGGCTTCATTAATGCGATATCCCAGTCTGCTTGACAGGATTTTTTCGCCCTGGTATTCAAAGTCTTTAATTTTTTCCAGTACACCTTCTTTGATAAGGTTTTCCGGGTTTTTCTCATGGGTGTCAAGGCGGCACCATATTTCCGGGATAAGAATGCTCAGGTCGTGATCAAAGCGGTGTTTTGCTCCTATATGCCCGGCAGCACTGGAGAAAGCGTTGTGTCCGGTTAAAATAAACGACACCAGGGCGTTGTTGAGATCGGTAGTGGGAATCAACATGTTGAAAGGCCCTTTGGTAAGTGCTCCTTCTGAGCCAGCTCCTGTGGTTGAGGGTGATTTGCCGGTGAGGCTGCATACAAAGTCCATAAATAACTCAGGAAGTTCCTGGTAATGGATGGGAGCGTAAACACTCAGTGGGCGGATCCCTTTCTTTTTATTGGGGGGATTATTGCGCCTTCCGGGCAATATGTCATTCACCGGGAAAAGAGTGGGCTTGTCAAGGGGTACTTTACGTGCAAAACGGATGCCCACGTGAGCAAGGTAACCATCAGCAGGGTTGTTAAACTCAGGTCTTGACTGCAGATACCTTGGGTTTTGAGAAATACTGCCATCCTCAAGTTTCCTGGGGTGGGAGGGGGAAATAAAGTACAAGTCACTTTCATCTTCTGCTCCCTGTTTGATAAGCTCTTTGATGGGGGGTGTGTATTTATCAAACTCAATGGCTTCCTCAATAATCTCTTTTCCATCTCTGGTGGTAAGAGGTTGGTAGTTGGTTGTAAAGTTGTTCATCTGGGCAAGATCCAGCTCGGCCTGTTTGTCGTATCCTTTATTAATGGCCTCGTCAGGTCTTTGGAAAAACAGATATTCACAGTTTTGTACAAACTTTAAACTCTTGCGGGTATTCCCCGGGCGCAGGTATTCAAGCTGACTGGCAGGAAGTGTAAGGGTTGCAGAGATATCATCCTCCATCTGTACTTTAGCAGCAGCTATAAAATCAGGACGCAGGGAGTATACATTCCAGGAATCATTTTCTCCAAAACCAACTCTTAGGTAAGAGGTGCTGATTTTGCGGTTGTCAAACATCAGGGCATGGCCTTTTCGTCCATTGACTTTATCCACCGTGAAATAATTGCGCCAGTCTTTCTTGGTGTTGCCTGATGTTAGGCTGATGCGCTTGATAAGGAAGATAAGCGCCTTCACGTGGTCCGGGATATTTTTCAGGAAACGGTTGTATGAAACAGTATAACCACGGTAAGGTGTCAGCAGCTTGATTACAGAGCCCAGGGTTCGTTGAGGATCCATCAGTTTACGGTGATCTTTGCCGTTGAATTCAGGGTCGTTCCAGATTTTACTGTAGTCATAATCAAATACTTCCTGTGCTTTGGCAAAGTCTTTCTCAATATCGTCAATGAAGAAAGTGCCGTATATAATAGCATTGAGCAGGGATTTGGAAATTTCAGATTTACCTCCCCCGGATACAGTACTTGGCTTATGCAGGAAACTACCTTCGGCCTGGGTGACTACCAGGCGCCACTCGGGGGCAAAGGGGTGCTTTTCCATATGCACCTTAAAACCGCAGGGGAGGACATAGTAGTGATTTCTAAGCAGTTTTATTTGCCTCTCTTTTCCTTTATATTTCCAGCTGATGTGACTTTTGTAAAGGTCTACCTCTGCATCTTCGGGGATATAAACCACTTCGGGGTGCTTTTTGTCTACACCGTAGTTATCCTCATGCAACTCCATCATGGGTGCATAATGCTTTTTAATATCCTCAAAGGTGTATGCATCGGGAAAACGCTTTTGAAGCTGGGACCCGGAGAAATAACTCCCCATGTTCCTGCGTGAAAAGGCCAGGGTACCACCGGCATGTTCTTCCTCACAGTTGCCGCTTAAGTTGGCTGAATAAGACAACTGGGTTTTGATTTCCTTTTTGCTGTAACCGAAATAGTTATCAGCAATGAGTGTTATCACCACACCGCTATCGTCGCGGCAGGTTAATTTAAAGGCTGTTCCGTCGTTATAAAGTTCGTCTTCCTTTTTCCAGCACATGCTATCTTCTCTCATGCGTTCACTGGCATCTTCCCAGTGAGGCAAGCCCAAATCTTTTTTACGCAATTGCGTGAGGTGTGGGGCAAGTATGATGCAGCCAGTGTGCCCGGTCCAGTGCTCGGGATCCAGACCTGCGTCATTTTTAAAAAGGTATGGGTCTCCGGCATTGCCAAAAATACTTTCTACAAAGTCCAGGTTACTGACAAAGGCACCCGGTGCAAAAAACCGCACTTCCATGGATTTTTTAGGAGCAATCCCCGGAATTTCGGGGCTTACTGCGGGTCTTAGCAGTAGTGAAGTAAAAAGTTTAGCCTTTTTTTCCTGGGAAGCGGTAAAGGGAAGAATTTTTGAGTCTTCGGGCGGGTTAAGGGCAGCATGCAGCAAATGGGCAAAAGTTATCTTGGGCACCGCTTTTTTATCCAGTGGGATGGGCAAGCCACCCTTCACAATATGAAAAGATCCTTTGGTGGTTCGTCGGTCGTGTACAGGGTTGTGTAATATACCCTGGCGTATGCGATAGGATTCAAAGTAGGGGGTACTGTAGCTGTTTTTGTCGGGTGGGAGAGATACTTCACGCCCCAAACCGGGTTTGTCAAGCACAAAGGAGTCAAAGGGGATGCGCAACGGTTTTTCAAACTCAACATCACTCAGGTAGCTATTGATAAAGTTCTGTATACGCTTGTCAACGGGGTTAATAACATCTTTGGACAATAAACGCATTTTCTCCCTGTAGTTGTTGAGCAGGCTTTCAGCCAAATTCACAAACTCCTGCTCGGTCATGCCGTCTTTTTGGTGATGCAGCTGACCTTCAAAAATGGGTTGCCCCATGGAGGCCAGTTTCATGTTGATGTAGCGAATTACATCACGGCGTCTTTTGGCCGTCAGAGGTTCTGTTGAGTGGTAGTTCATCGGTATATTCTTTTATTGGTGATTATTTTAAAAAAACAAATACATAAGATTGCTTGTGCCCAAACTAATTTTTGAAACAGCACAGCAATTTCAAAACCCAGGGCAATGCCCTGTGAGGTTTTGGTTATTTTTTACGTAAAAACAGAATCAGATTGTCCAAACCAATTTTAAAAAGCAGAAGAAGATATGCGCTGTCATGCAAATATTATATCAAACTTCGCACACAAAGATAAACAATATCGCCGTAATGGAAATATTGGAGAAGTTGTGTTAACAACTTTTTTGGGATCCTTTGTAATAGGGTTTTTTAGCTTCTGATGATTTGTATCTGGCCGTCCTTACTGAGTTTGATAATGGTGGAAGGTTTGGGGATATTGATAATATCCTGATTGGTTGAGCAAATATAATCCACTGCCTCTTTAATCCTGGGATTAATTTTACTAAAAGTGAGGGGTGCCGGGTCACCACTGATGTTAGCCGAGGTAGATGTAATGGGTTTTCCAAACATGCTTACCAGTTTTTTGCAGAAATCGTTTTGGGGGATTCTGATGGCGATGGTGTTATCATCAGGGACCAGGTTTTTGGGCAGATTGCGTGCGTTTTCATAAATGATGGTCAGGGGGTCTTTGAAAGAGTTCACCAACTCCAGGGCTACCTCAGGCATGTGATT
The DNA here is from genome assembly GCA_007131245.1 of Bacteroidales bacterium. Taxonomy (GTDB): domain Bacteria; phylum Bacteroidota; class Bacteroidia; order Bacteroidales; family UBA7960; genus SKVR01. Next base: position 8,682 of record SLQX01000151.1, on the reverse strand, counting down.
TACATAGCGTTCTATCATTTCCACACTGCTGGCCAGCAAAATCAGCGATTTTTGTGGCTTTCTGAATTTAATGCGGTAAATTTTATCCACCGCACGCGAGTTGGTAGCATCGCATCCAATTCCCCAAATGGTATCGGTGGGATAGAGGATGGTGCCTCCTTTTTGGAGCACTTCAAGGGCTTTTTCTAAATCGTGATCCATCATGAATAAGCTATTTAATTAATCCAATGTGGTTTTTTTAATTGCCTGAACTGATTGCAGGGCAAAAGCAAATGTAAGGATTATTGATGCTAACCTCAAAATTCTATCCATGTTTTGTAATCATAAAAATAACATCAGGTGTTTCGGCAAATTACACGGATAAAATAATCAGGTGATGCGCGAAATCCAGTTTATACCAATACAAATTTCTTGCCGAAGGTGTTGCCAGAGCCTAAACAGCCACGTTGTATTCTCTGAGAGCCTCGTTGAGGCTGGTTTTCCTGTCTGTGCTTTCCTTTCGTTGTCCAATGATTAACGCACAGGGTACCTGGTAAGTTCCGGCGGGGTAGCTTTTGGGAATGGTTCCGGGGATCACTACCGATCTTTCCGGAACATAACCCGTGTAATTTACTGGTTCGGGGCCGCTGACATCAATGATTTTAGTGGAGCCGGTTATTACCACATTGGCTCCAAGCACCGCTTCTTTTTCGATGTGCACGCCTTCCACCACAATGCATCGAGAGCCAATGAAGCAGCCGTCTTCGATAATCACAGGTGCCGCCTGAAGGGGTTCCAGGACGCCACCTATGCCTACACCACCGCTGAGGTGAACATTTTTTCCAATTTGAGCACAACTTCCTACCGTGGCCCAGGTGTCAATCATGGTGCCGCTGTCTACATAAGCGCCGATGTTGACATAGGAAGGCATCATCACAATATCTTTGGCCAGGAAGCTCCCATGTCGGGCAATGGCATGGGGAACGACCCGCACTCCCATCCTGGCATAATTGCGTTTCAAGGGAATTTTATCGTGAAATTCAAAAGGCCCTGCTTCAATGGTTTCCATTTGGCGGGTGGGGAAATAGAGCACAACGGCTTTTTTAACCCATTCGTTTACGACCCATTTATCCTCTGTTTTCTCTGCAACCCTTATCTTGCCCCTGTCAAGATAATCTATAGTGCTTTCTATGGCTTCAAGGTAGCGGGTTTTCTTCAACAGGGAACGGTCTTCCCATGCATCTTCAATAAGAATTTTAAGTGCTTCCATATTTTTTATTAGTTTATTTGGTAGCGTATAATTTCCACCATGGAATGTGTTGATTCTCATGGTGTTCATAGTGATATCCGAAAAAATAGCAGCTTAACATAGCCCAAAGGTGGTTTTTCCTGAGGGTTCTTGCTTTATGGGGCATCATGTGTTCCAGGTGTGGTTCACGATGGGGCTGGTACACCCCAAAATAGAACAGCTGTAATGTCCCCATAATGGCAGGTAAAGCCCAGTATATGATAACTTTGGCATCATGGAGTCCCAGCAGGTGAATAAAAATATTGTAGGCCACTGCCATGATGATGATTTGCCAGATGGTGAGATAACGCCACATAAAAATAAGCCACCATCGCCAAAAGTTTTGGGATTTTGTGTAAAAATCCGGATCCCCCTCCGAGGCCGGAAACTGGTGATGCAGTCCGTGGTTTTTTCGAAGCCTTTTGTAGGACATGCCGGCAAACAAGAATATAGCTGCCGTGCCAATGGCTTTATTGACGGATTTGTTTTTGCTTACTCCTCCATGCATGGCATCGTGCCCGGTAATAAAAAGCCCGGTATAGAGATAGGCCTGCAAAAGGATGTGAAGGTACATCCAGGGATTATCGGCTACAAAATCCACAAATGTAAGCATATATGCCAGGTGCAAGGCCCAGCAAAAGATGATGGTTAAACCTAATATGATGCCCATTGGCTGAAAATTTGCCCTTAATTACTGCATTGAAAAAGCAATAGGATATGAAGTACCCCATTACATGTGCCAAAAATAGAGATAATAAACCATTTTACAAAGAAGAGTAAATATTAGAATAAAAATATGGAGATATGTCGAACTGAATATGGGTAAGCAATCGCTATTTAGCAAGGGGTTGTGTTGTTAGGTCTTTGTTTTTGCTGTATTTCTGAAAAAATCTCCGTAATTTTGCAACATTGTTGCATTTGTATTGTTTGACTTATGAATTATGAAAGAAGTATTTGCCATACTGGAGGCACACAATTTGTCACGCACTCCATGCCGGATGGAAATGATCAAGGTTCTGCAGGAGGCTAATTCTGCTGTTTCTGAACAGCTGATCAAAGAAAAACTGGGCAATTCTTTTGATCGTACTACCATATACCGAACACTGAAAAGTTTTTCGAGCCAGGATGTCATCCACAGTATTACACTGGAAGGAGGTGAGGTTCGATATGCACTTACACCGCTCAAACAGCGACGGATTAATCATGATCATATCCATTTCCATTGCAGTGGATGCAACAATGTTTTTTGCATCCCTGAGCCCAAAATCCAAATGCCTGAGCTACCATCGGGCTTTTTGGCCAAAAACTTTGATTTACTGATAGAAGGGCTTTGTAAAACCTGCAACACTTAGGTGAATGGCTGCCTGCCTGCTGATTTTTTTACAAATATTGCAAAGAATACACAGAAAAGTATGTTAACTGCTAATCAGCTAAAATATGAATATCCCGGGGGCAAAGGACTTGCTTTCCCAGACTTAAATTGTGGTGAGGGCGAAAGCATGCTCATCATGGGTGATTCGGGAAGTGGCAAAACCACTTTGCTTCACTTACTGGCGGGTATTTTGCAACCAGTGTCGGGGAGCATTTGGCTGAAAGACACCCTGTATTCATCATTAACTGCCTCGCAGAGAGATAATATCAGGGGAAAGGAGATAGGGATGGTTTTTCAGAAACATTTGTTTATTCATGGGTTGACCGTTATTGAAAACCTGTTGGCAGCTCAAAAGCTTGCCGGGCTGCAACCTGATTCATCCTATTTGTCAGATCTTATGCAGGGATTGGAAATTTATCATTTAAAGGGTGAAAAGCCTCATAGATTAAGTGATGGGGAACAGCAAAGGTTTTCCATTGCAAGGGCTTTGGCCAACCGGCCTGCATATATCCTGGCAGACGAACCTACCTCCAGCCTGGATGATAATAACTGCAGACGATTTATGGATCTGATCCGGCAACCCCTTACTCCCAAGCCTGTTAGCTGGATAGTTGCCACACACGATCAGCGGCTTACAAAGCATTTTAGTACTATTTATCATCTAAAAAACCCCGAAAATTGATGTATGTACTGACCCTGGCATATAAAAGACTGGTCTCCCGACCAGGTAGCAGCATCTTAAGTGTTTTGTTATTCGGAATAGGTGTGAGTATTATCTCGTTGATAGTATTGGCTGACAGGCAGGTTCAACAAAGTATAGAGAGAAACCTGGCCGGGATTGATCTTGTAGTCGGCGCTAAAGGGAGTCCGCTTCAGCTGATTCTCTCATCGGTGCTTCATGCCGACTATCCTACCGGGAACATTTCTATGCAACAGGCCCAACGTATTGCAGAGCATCCGCTGGTGAAAAAATCTGTTCCGCTGGCCCTGGGTGATAGCTACAAAGGGTTCAGGATTGTGGGTGCACCTGTTGATTATCCCCGCCTTTATGAAGCCTCGGTGGAAGAGGGTGAGTGGTATGAGCATGCAATGCAGGCTGTCCTGGGTTATAATGTAGCCCGCAGGACGGGCCTGAATGTGGGGGATACTTTTTACGGTGTCCATGGTTTCCAGGATGTGGGACATGCCCACGATGACCATATTTATACCGTTACAGGAATTCTTCAGCCTGGAGCCGGGGTGGTGGACAACCTGATTCTTACACCCGTGGAGTCGGTATGGAAAGTTCATGAAGAACACGATCACCGTGAACATTATCCTGAAAAAGAGGTTCAGCATAGTCATGAGAAGAACCGGGGATATGGTGGCGCCCATGAGAATCATAACAGGGAGAGTAGCACGCACACCCATGATGAGCATCATATGCACAATGCAAATACCGATGCGCATGCTGCTTATGAGCAGGCAGGTGCATTGCCATTGGATGAATCATCGTTTGAAGAAAATATTGAACAGCGGATTTCTGCATTGCCGGGTGACGACCCACTGGTAAAGATTCATGAAAAAGTGCGTGATGGAAAAGACATTAGCCGGGAGCAGATGGAAGCCTACCAGGCATTTATGGAGGAGGGACGCCGGGAGGTGGAGGACGATCGCGAAATTACAGCCCTGTTGCTGGTTTATCGAAGTGCTGCTGCCAATATACAGATTCCGCGCATGATTAACGAAACCACCCATATGCAGGCTGCATCACCAGCCCTTGAGATGAATCGTTTGTTTTCGCTGCTGTCATTTGGTATCGAGGTGCTCCGTTGGCTGGCCTGGATTATTATAGTGATTTCAGGGATGAATATTTTTGTGCATTTGTGGAATACCCTGCGACAGGGGATGCATGAAATCGCCTTACTACGGGTATTGGGTGCCGGACGACTGAAAGTATTTTTCCTCCTTACAGGTCAGGGAGCTATGCTGGCCATTGCAGGATGGTTGCTGGGAATCTTATTATCAAGGGGTGTATGGTTGTTGTTACCTTCCCTTTATTTTATGCCAGGCATGGGCCTCATTGCTATACAATGGCAGGAGATTATGCTGCTGGTATATGCTTTTTTTACGGGGCTTTTAGCCTCTGTTATTCCAGCTGTTAGGGCTTATAAAACTGATGTTCATTTTGCATTAAAACAGTATGCTCATGCTTAAAACCATTATTGCAGTTTTTTTACTGTTGACTCTCACACCCCCTGCTGATCTTGAAAATCATTACAGCAATGAGGAGTGGAAGGTTTTGATGAATGATGTGCGGATGCGTTATCGGTTTAGTTTGGAGTATAACGGTTTTGTGCACGTGCCCCGCTTTGGCAGTGAGGTGGAAAAAATGGAAGGTAAAGAAATGACTCTTCGGGGATTTTTTCTGCCAGCCGATGTTACAGGCGACACGTTTGTGCTTTCGCATGTGCCCATGCAGATGTGTTTTTTCTGCTCGGGAGCGGGAATAGAGACTGTGGTGGAGTTGCGTAGTATTGTTACCCACAATATCCGTTTCAGACGACTCAGTACCGATGATTTTATCGAGGTAAGGGGTACCCTGAAACTTAACCGTGATGACATGGATCATCTCATTTATATATTGGAAGATGCATCGCTGGTAGATGTAATAAAATAAATGGTTAGTCGGGAAATTGAATTATCTGATAGTTAACTTAAATATACGAATGATGAAAAAGCGTATGATGTTGGTGATAGCAACCCTTGTGGTTGCAGGATTTTTTTTCGGGTGTGAACAAAACAGGCGTGACGAACCCATGGTATCGGTAAGCATCGCCCCGTTGCAGTATTTTGTGGACCGTTTGACAGGCGAATCCCTGGATGTGAACGTGATGGTGCCCCCCGGCATGAGCCATGGCACTTATTCGCCTACGGCGCAGCAGATGCAAAAACTCTCAGATTCAGAAATCTATTTCCAGGTGGGCCACCTGGGGTATGAGCAAACCTTTATTAACCGGCTTCATGAGTTAAACCCCGACATGGAGTTGGTGAATCTTTCGGAAGAGATAGAGCTCATTCGTGGAGCGGAAATCGATCATGGAGATCATGTGCATGAGGGGGGTATCGACCCACATATTTGGATGTCGCCAAAGGTAATCCTGGAAATTCTGCCCAGAATGAAAAATGCATTGGAAACTACTTTTCCAGAGCTTATAAGCGTTATCAACGAAAACTACCCTGTGCTTCTGACTGATTTACAGGTGCTTGATTATGAAATGGAAGAAGTGGTGGATGGACTTTCCCAAAAGAGGTTTATGATTTTTCATCCTGCCCTGACTTATTTGGCCCGTGATTATGGCATGGATCAGGTATCCATAGAGCATGAAGGCAAGGAACCCTCTGCTTCACAGCTTCGCCGTCTGATAATGGAAGCCCGCGCAGAAAATATACCGATCATTTTCATCCAGGAAGAATATGATATACGCAATGCAGATTTGGTGGCCAATGAAACCGGCGCTGAGGTTGTTCAAATCAATCCTCTGGCATACAACTGGTTGGATAGTATGCAGGAGTTGATGGAGGTATTTGAGAAACATTTGCAATAACGTACTGTATACATTTGCATGGCATGGACAAAGAAAAGAATATTTTTTACACATAGTGCGGCTTTTGCCTTTAAGGTTAAAAGGTAAACAACCGTGGATTAACCCAATGAATTTTTTATGAAGCCACTCGTAAAACTGGAGAATGTCACCACGGGTTACCATTCGGAACCTGTGTTGAAAAATGTGGATTTGGAGGTTTTTACGGATGATTTTGTCGGGGTGATCGGACCCAATGGCGGAGGCAAAACCACCCTGGTAAAGGTCATCCTTGGAGTTTTGCCTGTTTTCAGCGGCAAAGTATCCTTCCCGGGTCAAAAGCCCCAGATGGGTTACCTGCCTCAGATATCGCAGATTGACAAGAGCTTTCCTATCACGGTGCGAGAGCTTGTTGCTTCGGGGCTTAAAACGCAGCACCCCTTTTGGCCCAGTCTGGGTAAAAAGCAAAAAGCACAACTTTCTGACATGCTCGAACAAGCCCGGCTCACACACCTGGCATCACGACCCATTGGAGAATTATCCGGGGGGCAGGTGCAAAAAGCCATGCTATGCCGGGCGCTGATAAGCCGGCCCGACCTGCTTATCCTGGACGAACCCAACACCTTTGTGGACAAGGTTTTTGAACAGGATTTGTATCGCTGGCTGCAGGAGTTGAAAAAGGAGATGGCCATTTTGTTAATTTCTCATGATATCGGAACTATTTCTCCCATGGTAAAAACCATTGCCTGTGTCAATGGTAATCTTCACTACCATCCTTCCAATCAGCTTACCGAAGATATTCTCAAAGTGTATAATTGTCCTGTAGATATTATTGCCCACGGACCGGTTCCTCATCGTGTATTAAAAGATCATTAGTAATGAGTGAATTTTTCTCTATCCTGGAGTATTCTTTTTTTAGAAACGCGCTGGCAGCAGCTTTTCTGACAAGTATTTTATCAGCCATGGTTGGTACATATATTGTTTCCCGAAAAATTGTTTTCATAACAGGGGGGGTTACTCATGCATCTTTTGGTGGAATTGGGATGGCCTATTTTTTAGGAATGAGCCCCTTGCTGGGAGCTGCGGTATTTGCTGTGCTTTCGGCTACGGGTATTGAGTGGATGTCGCAAAAAGGCAAAGTACGTGAAGACAGCGCTATTGCTATTTTGTGGTCGCTGGGAATGGCGCTGGGAATAATCTTTGTTTTTATGACCCCGGGCTATACCCCTAACTTGCTAAGCTTTTTGTTTGGAAACATTCTCTCGGTGGGCAGATCAGAACTTTATATTATGTTGGGTTTTGCTATTGTTGTGGCTTTAGTTTTTGTGATTTATTTCCGACCGGTGGTTCAGACGGCATTCGATCCTGAGTTTTCCAAAATTATGGGCGTGCCCGTTTTGTTTTTCCGTTACCTGATGGCCACCATCATCGCCCTTGCTATTGTGGTGAGTATACGGTCGGTTGGCATCATTTTGGTTTTGAGCTTATTTACCATTCCGCAAATTACCGCCATGTTATTTACCCGGAGTTTTGCCCGGATTATTCCCTTTGCTGCACTTTGGGGTATTACCGGTTCGGTGCTGGGGCTGTTTTCCTCTTATGTGTTCAACATCCCTTCGGGTGCCGCCATCATCTTTTTCCTGACTCTCCAGTTTTTGCTGGTAAAGCTGGTGATTGTGCTGCGCGATTCTTTGCTGCGAGGCAGGAACTCTGCTGTTGGCCAGCATTAAAAGCCTTTTTTAAATCTGTGTTGTGTTAAGAATGAGGTTGTGCTTCAAAGTAGTGGCTGCCGATTGATGAGGATTGTTGGGTTGGAGCTTCGATTTGCAAACTTTTGTGGATAGTATCGTTGAAAATATTCCGAACATACATGTAAATGCCATAATGTTGATATACAGAAAGGTGGTGGGTACAGCAAAATATCCATAAGATTTATTTGTTAACTGATAAAACGCATTGATGCTTTTTCCCCTTTTTATCAGCATAGCCCTTTTGCTCCAAAAAGATGATTTCTTTCATGATGCTGGCAAATTTTTCAGGTTTACTGAGGAAAGGAGCATGACCTGCTCCAGGAATGATAAAATGTTTGTGGTGAGCGGGAGCTTGGGGTTGTTGTAACATTTGCTCTACCAATATTGCCGGAGTATTAAAGTCATTTTCACCACTAATAAAGTAACAGGGTATTTCGATGTTGGGTGTCCGTTTTAGTATGTCCCATCCTTGCGATTCATCCCACATGGGGCCACTGCCCCGGCTGGCACCACGCAGCCACCGGATCAAATCGCCGGGGCTATAAGCTTCTGAAAACAGAGCCACCCTCGCCATTTTTCCCATGTTTATATTCATATTCATTTGGTAGCGGTCCAGCAATTTTATAAAGGAGATATAATCAGAATGATTGATATAAGGAGGGGGCTGAAGAGCCTCCAGCTTTTCCAGGTCCTTTGTATGGTTTTCTTTTTTAATGCGAGCCTTTAATT
>SLQX01000054.1 GCA_007131245.1 Bacteroidales bacterium | reverse complement strand
GGAAGCAATTATGACCATTACTTCCTAAATAGCCTGAAAATCGGGTTTCATTTTTAGGATTTTGAGTTCACTCCCCGAAAAGATACTTTGATAGTAATGGCAGGCTTTCCGGCTGAGAAAGCCTGTTTTTTTATAGTTGGTAAGACTCCGGAAAACAAGATAAATACTTTTTGTATTTTTGAAAGGACAAAGGGTTATTAACGGTACTTTGATACATAGGTTAGAAGAACCCCGAAGGCACCTTTATAGCTAAAGTATCACAGTAGCGTACATGTGCTGATAATGAACCAAGCTGGATCTTTTCAGGATTTACAAACTGTTTTTGTGAGCATTCCCGCAAATTCCATTTATGGTTATTCCATTTTTTCCACTTTTGTGGTTCAAAGGCTGATAGGCCCTGAAAGGAATATCGATGGGAAGAAACTGTAGTAGGAAAGCGTAAATATATGAACCCAGGAAAGGTTGACCGTTAGTTGTCTTTACAAGTAAAAATTTTTAGTACCAAAACTCAAAAATAACTATGCTTATGATGTCCCTGCTTCCATTGAAAATTTCATTATTTCTTTCGTTCATGCTGTTGGCATGCGGTTCTCTGGGTAATGATAACCTTGAGAGCTATCTGAAGAACAAAGCCATTCCTCTTGAGAAGGCAGGTGAGTTGGATCAACTTATCAATGCTGCAGGTGATAAAACCCTTGCACTGCTCGGTGAGGCCAGTCATGGTACACATGAATATTATATTTGGCGGGATTCCATCAGTAGACGTCTGATTGCCGAAAAGGGTTTCAACTTTATTGCTGTAGAAGGGGATTTTGCCAGTCTGTTTGAATTAAACAGGTATGTGAAGAATAAGCCCGGGGCGGCAGGTTCTGCCCGGGAGGTGCTTGAAAACCTGGATCGCTGGCCTCAGTGGATGTGGGGCAACCATGAAGTTAAACAACTGGCTGAGTGGCTGCGAAGTCATAACGACCAGCTTGGTGAAGGTCAATCCAAGGTTGGCTTTTATGGCATGGATGTGTACGATGAATGGACATCCAAAGAGGTTCTGTTGAAATTTTTGCAAGATCACAACCCTGAAATCTACCAACAAGTCAATGAGCAATATAGCTGCTTTGAACCCTATGGCTTCGACAGCAGGGTTTATGCCCGTTCCCTGCAAACCGGGCGCTCTGACTGCAGCGAGCACACCAGGACTGTTGTTGAGTTGCTCCAAAATGCAAGGGGTGAGTTTGATGTGGATGACTACCAGTACTTTTATGCAGTACAAAATGCCATGGTGGTGAAAAATGCTGAAAAGTTTTACAGGAAATCGGCTACACGCAGAGATGCATCCTCCTGGAACTCAAGGGTGCATCATATGCATGAAACTGTAAACCGCCTTCTGGATGTATATGGTGAGGGCTCAAAAGGAATCGTGTGGGCACATAACACCCACATTGGCGATGCCCGTTTTACGGAAATGTATAGTGCGGGTAACCAAAATATTGGCGAGCTGAGCAGGGTACATCATGGGCCCGAAAACGTTTTTTCCATTGGTTTTACTACTTACAGGGGCCAGGTGAAAGCAGGCGCTTCCTGGGAAAGTGAAAGAGAAAATATGCAAATAGCAGTCGCCCAAAGAAACAGTGTGGAGTACCTTCTCAACCAAACAGGACTGGAACGTTTTTACCTGATGTTTGATGATGAAGATCGCACCCATGATGATTTTATGCAACCCAGGGGCCACAGAGCAGTGGGTGTGGTTTTCAATCCGGCCAATGAGCCCAGGCAGTATGTGAACACAGTTTTGCCCATGCGCTACGATGCAATTATATTCTTCCGTGAAACCCAGGCCCTTAATCCACTGATTGATTGATGCGAATGACTGATAAACCGTATGATGCCATTGTTATAGGTGCCGGAGCTTCCGGTATTATGGCTGCAGGCCGCGCCGCTCAAGTAGGAGCGCGTGTATTGTTGGTGGAAAAGATGCAAAGGGCAGGGCGGAAAATCCTTATTACAGGAAAGGGGCGATGCAATATCACCCATGATGCATCTCTGTCGGATTACTATAAAAATATATTCCCCTCCGGCCGTTTTCTCAAACATGCTTTCAATGCTTTTTTCAAGGATGACATCCTGGATATATTGCATCAGCGGGGTGTGTCGACCACCACTGAGAGAGGTAGCCGGGTGTTTCCGGTAAGTAATAAATCTGCTGATGTGCTCAAAGCCCTTTTGCATTGGATGGGTCAAAACCGTATAGAGGTAATATTTAATTCCAGGGTTGAGGATTTGATTATCGAACAGGATGCCGTTGAAGGTGTTCGTGTTAGGACAGATGCCGGATTGCAGGAGTATTTTGCCCGGAGTGTAATTATTTGCACGGGTGGAAAATCTTACCCTGCCACTGGCTCTACTGGTGATGGTTATGAGCTGGCTCGCCAGGCTGGACATACTATTCAGGAGGTACGGCCTGCATTGGTTCCGCTGGTTACACGGGGCAATGTAGCCACTCAGCTTCAGGGGTTGAGCCTGAAAAATGTAAATGCAGTGGTATGGGTAGATGGTAAAAAAACAACCCAGGAATTTGGTGAGTTGATGTTTGCTCATTACGGTCTCACGGGTCCTATCATCTTGTCTTTGAGTCGCTATGTGGTTGAAGAGGTTGCAAGGAATAAATCGGTTGAAATTGCCATAGACCTCAAGCCTGCAATGGATGATAAAAAGCTGGATGCCCGCCTTTTGCGCGATATTGATGCCCACGGCAAAAAACAACTGGATAATATTTTTAAACTCTGGTTACCCTCCAAGCTTATCCCTGTTTTTCTCAACATTCTTGGCATGGATGGAAAAAAACTATGTCACCAGGTCAACTCCGATGAGCGCAAAAAAATCCTGTCCCTGATGAAGAGTTTCCGGTTTGAAGTAACTGGCCACCCGGGTTTTAAAGAGGCCATCATAACAGCCGGGGGAGTTAGCACGCAGGAGGTGCGCTCCAAAACCCTGGAGTCGAAACTGACCCAAAATCTTTATTTTGCCGGCGAAGTACTGGATTTGGATGCCAATACTGGTGGTTTTAACCTCCAGATAGCCTTTTCTACTGGTTGGTTGGCAGGAGAACGGAGAGGCAGCCAGTCTGGGTGACCTCAGAAAGGGCAAAAGTTAAGCTTTGACTGCCATTACCAGTGCAGAGCGGGCACATAATGCCAGGGAGGCAATTTCATTTTCCTGCATGATAACCTGTTGTTCTGATTCAGGGGTGTGACCTCCCCACTTTTCATGGCCACTGTAAAGAAGAACCTCCCATTGTTCAGGGATTACACCAGGGATGGAAACAGATTGCTCCCGGTGGGAGAAGTTCATGGCTGTGATCATTGAACGTCCCTGGTGCTGACGATAAAACAAAATCACTTCTGAGCCTTTTATATCAATGGCTCTGGTATTATGCCGGTCTATCTGTTTAAAGAGGGGATGGCTTTGGCGGAGTGCTATACATGCTTTGTAAAAATTAAACAACTGCACCTTTTGGGGTTCACCTGTAAAGTTCCAGTTTAATTTTGATTTTTTGAAAGTTTCCTCGTCCTGTGGATCGGGAGGATCTCCATTTTTCATGAAGTCCCGGTATTCCCTTTTACGACCTCTTTGCACTTTCTTAACCAGGTGCGTATCGCTATGACTGATAAAGAAAAGAAAGGGGTTTTGTTCGGCAAATTCTTCCCCCATAAAAAGCATAGGGGTAAAAGGGCTCATCAACATCGCTGTGGCAGCCAGTTTTAAGCTTTCAAAATCGGTAAGCTTGCTGAGGCGGTCGCCCTGAATCCGGTTGCCTGTTTGGTCGTGGTTTTGGGTGTAAATGACAAACCTTTCCCCGGGAATACCTGCGGTGGGAGTACCATAAATCTTTTTCCTGTGTTGAGAGTATATTCCGTCGTGTACCCAGCCGTGGTTCATAGCCTTTGCCAGGTGCGAAGTCTTGCCAAAGTCTGAATAATACCCATTAGTTTCACCGGTAAGCAGGGCATGTAGTGCATGGTGCCACTCATCACACCATTGGGCATCCATGCCATACCCATTTTCCTGTATTGGTGAGATTACCCTGGTGTCATTCAGGTCCGATTCTGCAATAAGAAAATGGCGGCTGTTATTTTTTTTATTGAGCATATGCACCAGCTCACTGAGTTCGGCCAGGAAGTGTTTGGGGCCATCGTCTTTAATGGCATGGATTGCATCCAGCCGCAAACCGTCGATATGAAAATCGCGAAACCACATGAGCGCATTTTCCAGGAAAAACCGACGCACACTGTCGCACCAGGCATCATCAAAGTTGATGGCTTTGCCCCAGGGAGTATTGTACTTGCCGGTAAAATAGGGAGCAAACTCTTCGAAATAGTTTCCTTCAGGACCCAGATGATTGTAAACCACATCAAGAATTACGGCAATGCAATGGTCGTGGCAGGCTTTAACCATTTTTGCCAACTCATAGGGCCCCCCGTATGAATGCTGGGTGGCAAAGGGGAACACCCCGTCGTAGCCCCAGTTTCGATGACCGGGGAATTGGGCAACCGGCATAATTTCGATGGCGTTAACACCCAGCTCTTTCAGATGTGCCAGTTTTTGGGTGAGGGCTTTAAAGGTTCCCTGTTGCGTAAAAGTTCCCACATGAACTTCGTAGATGATAAGCTGCGCTGTTGAAATGCCTTGCCAGGACTCCGATTTTATTTGTCTGATGGTGTTGAGGTCGATACACTGGGAGGCCAGGTGTACCCCATCGGGTTGTGAAAGTGAGGCAGGGTCGGGTAGCTCTTTTTTGTCGTTTATTTGCAACAGGTAACGATCGCCGGGTTTGAGCCCTGGGCATGCGCATTGCCAGTACCCGTATTCCATTCTTTTGAAAGAGTATTGTTGACGGTTTTCTGCTACCAATGCCAGCTTTCGGGCATGGGGAGCCCAAACGAGAGCTGTGGGAGAACATTCATCGTGAAAATTGACGCCCAGTGTACGTTTTTCTGTTAGGATAGTAAGCATATTCCTGAAAGGTTTGAACCAGCAATCAGCGTGTATTAAGGTACTACATTGTGTTTAAATTCAGATGGTTAGTGTTGTCTCTTGTTTTGTAGTAATACCACCGAACGTGCTTCCACCAAAAAGTCCTGCTCCGGGTAGAAAGTACGTGAATCTTCACTGAAGAATTTTCCCCGGTGGGTGTCAGCCCGAATGGTCCAGCTTTTCGCCCAATCCTTGCCGGGTAATTTGAAACTTACCTTTTCGGGCTGGGCATTGAACATCAGGTAAAAGTTATCATCTTTGATGGTTTGGCCATCCTGAGTTTTATGGTGGATGCCATCACCCGATAAATACACCCCTATGGTTTTTATTTTGCTGTTTTCCCAATCGGGGATGGTGAAAATATTACCATTGGGTAAAAACCACTCAATATCCTTTACATTGTTGCCATTCACTGGTTTATATTTGAACCATTGAATTCTTGAGAACACATCGTGCTCCAAACGCATTTTTATAAGCTCAGAGGTAAACTTCACCAGGTCTTTGTCCATGCTTTCCCAATCCAGCCATGATAGCTCATTGTCCTGGCAGTAGGGGTTGTTGTTCCCTTTTTGTGTTTTACCCATCTCATCTCCGGCCACCAGCATGGGTATACCCTGCGACAGGAAAAGGGTGGTCAGGAAATTCCTGACTTGTTTTTTGCGCAACTCAATAATGTGCGCGTCGTCGGTTTCTCCCTCCACACCATGATTCCAGGACCGGTTGTGGCTTTCCCCGTCCCTGTTGTTCTCCCCATTGGCCATGTTGTATTTTTTATTGTAAGAAACCAGGTCTCTCAGGGTAAAACCATCATGAGCAGTAATAAAGTTAATGCTGGCCACCGGCCGTCTCCAGTCATCGTAATACAGGTCGGAGCTGCCAGTAAGCCGCCATGCAAAGGCGCCTGGGTTTTTTCCTGCTCCCCGCCAGAAATCACGCATTTTGTCGCGGTAATCACCGTTCCACTCCAGCCAGCCTTGTGGGAAATTGCCTACCTGGTAACCGTTTTCACCAATGTCCCACGGCTCGGCAATAAGTTTCACCTGCGAGAGGACCGGATCCTGGTGTAAAACATCAAAGAAAGAGCCCCACTTGTCCACATCGCTGAACTCACGGGCCAGGGCAGAGGCTAAATCGAAACGGAAACCATCCACATGCATCTCATTGACCCAGTACCGTAAACTGTCCATGATGAGTCTAAGCACCGTGGGATGAACCGTGTTGAGTGTATTTCCTGTACCGGTGTAATCCATATAAAAACGCTTGTTCTCGTTCTTTAACCGATAGTAAGCGGCATTGTCGATGCCCCTGAAACTTAGGGTGGGGCCCATTTCACTCCCTTCACCGGTATGGTTGTATACCACATCAAGGATCACCTCAATGCCCTCTTTGTGAAGGGCTTTGACCATATTTTTAAACTCCCTGATTTGCTCTACCCCCATATGGGACGACGCCGAATATTCGGGATGAGGTGCAAAGAAGTTAATACTGTTGTATCCCCAGTAGTTTGCCAGTCCGTTTTGGACAAGGTGGCGATCGTGGATAAAATGGTGCACTGGCATAAGCTCGACAGCATTTACACCCAGCTCCTTGAGATAACGAATGGTTTGGGGATGGGCCAGGGCAGCATAGGTGCCACGTATCTCTTCGGGAATGGCTTTGAACTGTTTTGTGAACCCTTTTACATGGAGTTCGTAAATAATTGTTTTATTGAGAGGGATTTTTAACTGTGTGTCACCTTCCCAGTCGAAGGTGTCGTCGATAACCACACTTTTGGGGACAAAATCAGCACTGTCTTTGTCGCTGAACGAGAGATCCTTTTGGGGACTTCCAACCTGGAACCCAAAGAGGGCGTCATCCCATTTCTCAATGCCGCTCAGGGCTTTGGCATAAGGGTCGATACATAGTTTATTGGCGTTGAAACGATGCCCTTTCTCCGGGTCATAAGGCCCTTTGACTCGAAAGCCGTAAAGCTGTCCGGGTTTCAGACCGGGTATGTAAACATGCCACTGGTTGTGTGTTCGTTCTTTGATGGGGATGCATTGTATCTCTTTGCCCTCATTGTTGAAAAGGCAGAGATCAACTCCGGTTGCATTTTCAGAGAACAATGCAAAATTCACACCTCTTCCATCGTAAGATGAGCCAAGAGGATAGGGTTTTCCCGGCCAAATTTCCATAGCGTTCATGTATTAGATATCAGGTATGAGTATTAACAATAGAGATTGTAAAAGTATTTGCCGTAGTAAGAATTATGTAAGAGCAGGGGCCCGGCTTATTTTAATTATTTGCTCCCGGCAACTTGCTTTTATTCAGTTTTGGGCAGGTTCATGGTAGCCTGCCGGGCCTGGTTTTCCCATTATCAGTGGATTCGCCCCAGGACATTGGTGATATTTTCTGCTGCATTACCATTTCCATATAGCCCTTCAGGGAACATGGGTTCACTTTCACGGAATATTTCATAGGCCCTGAGAATATCGTCCTTTTCAAATCCGCCCAACATATTTACACCTGTGGCGGTTAGTTCAGTCCACTCAGTCTCCTCCCGCAGGGTAACGCAGGGTTTTTCAAAATAATAAGCCTCCTTTTGTAAACCCCCGGAGTCGGTCATAACCATTTGGCAATTTTTCAACAAATAAACCATATGAAGGTACCCCTGGGGTTCCACAAACAAAATGTTTTCATCCCCTTTTAATAGGTTGTTTTTCTCAATAATTGCTTTGGTTCGGGGATGAATGGGAATAATCAGCGGCACCTTTGATCCAATTTGCGTAAAAGCGGACAAAATGGAAGCAAGGCGTTGTATGTTGTCGGTGTTTTCAGCCCGGTGCAAAGTAGCCAGAATAAACTCCGCAGGTAAATCAATGGATGGCTTCTGAGCTTTTTCTGAATAAAACAGGGCCACATCATACATTACATCCCCCGTTTTGAATATTTGACAATCATAGTCACGGAATCCTTCTTTTTCAAGGTTGTGCACAGCATCTTCGGTGGGACAAAACAAGTAATAGCTAATGCGGTCGGTGAGAATCCTGTTGATTTCTTCGGGCATTTGCATGTTGAAGGAGCGAAGGCCGGCCTCCACATGCGCCACGGGAACATGCAGTTTGACTGCTGCAAGGGCTCCGGCAAGGGTGGAGTTGGTATCGCCGTAAACCATCAGCAAATCCGGTTTCTCCAGGATGATTAGCTCTTCAATTTTTTCGGTCATCCGTCCGGTCATAGCTCCATGGTTAAGGCTATGTATTTCAAGATTGTACCTGGGTTGTGGAATTTGAAGTTCATCAAAAAAGACCCGGCTCATGTTTTCGTCGAAATGCTGACCGGTATGTACGATTACTTCTGACAACTCTTTCTTTTGTGCAATAGAGCGGCTTACAGCTGCAGCCTTGATAAACTGGGGCCTTGCCCCAATAATGGTTAATATTTTGGTCATAAAACTTTTTTGATTTTGCTTCCTGCAAAATTAACGGATTATTTTACACCCACCCCAAAGAGCTTTTGCATTATCAATTAAAATCTATGCTTTGGGCATTGCCGGCCAAAAGCTGCGGAAATATTTGCCAGGTTGCATGATCATAGTTTAAGCCGAACTTGCCGAACCTATGGGCGTCTCAGATTTACCGGGCAAGTTTTATTTTGATACAATATATTTTGTCATTAATTTTATGACCATGTTTCACGTACTTTGAGTCAGCCTATTCAAGCGGGATTCCATCAAAACAGTTTCAGGGTTGGCTGCTCATATGCGTTCATTTCATAGACTACTTGTATGATAATCTTTTTGATAGGCTTTATGGGAAGTGGGAAATCCACCCTGGGAAAGCGATTGGCCCGAAAAATCGAATACCACTTTGTGGATATGGATACATATTTGGAAGAACAGGAAGGCATGGAAGTAAAAGATATTTTTTCACAAAAAGGGGAGAAGTATTTCCGTGAGCTGGAAAGTGGCTTTTTGAAGAACCTTTGCACTGGCGATAATCTGGTGGTTGCCACAGGGGGTGGAGCTCCCTGCCATGGCAATAACCTCCAAATCATGAACGAAAAGGGCATTACCGTCTATTTGAAGATGAGTGCAGCCAGTCTTGCATCCCGCCTGGAAAAAGCCCGTACCATTCGCCCGTTGATTGAAGGGCTTGATCCGGCCAGCCTCAGACGATTCATCGGGGAGCGATTGAAGGAAAGGGAGTCCTACTATGAGCAGGCCCAGTGTATCATTAAGGGGGAAAATGTGAAACCCGCCCACGTGATAGCCCTTGTATTTGGAAATTCCTGAAAGCCAGTTTTGTGTTGGCATTTCACACCTTCCCGGGTTAACTTTTTCACCCCGGGCGCAAGGTGGGTGATGCCAAAAACAGTGTTTCACTGAATAAAGAATGCACTGCTGTATGTAATTTTACGCACTTATTCTATAACCTCCCAAAAATAGTGCGATTATGAAAAAGTTTATCCTCTTGTCCCTGTTGTTTTTTTTGATTGTGGAAACGATGGCCCAGGTTCGTCCGGCAAGACGCCGGCACTACAACCGTTTTTTTGAAAGCACCACCTATGTGGTTAAGGACCGGGACCCCTTCTCCAACTTTAATGAATATTTTATTGCAGCCATGGAAAAACACTGGGAGCTTACACCCTTTGAGGTGATTAGCTTTGAAGAGTTTGAAAACATGCGTACCGACAGCGATAAATCTTTTTTGATTTTGGCAGATATAAAACAGGATAACCTTGACCAGGTGTATGAGTTTATAAATTTTGTGATGGGACATCGCCGCAGAAACTTTGACCGCATGCCTGACTTGGGCTCTGTTCCTCTTGCATACCAGGATGCTCATGACCTGAATTACCTGTATAAGATGGGTGCATTTGTAAAGTTTATGCAAACATTTGCCGGAGAGCATGCCATTACGCCCCGTCTGAGGCTCACTCGCTTTTTTAATGTAAACGATGAAGATCTTCGGGAGATGGAGCTTTGGCTATTGGAACATGAACTGGCCCCGGAAATCAATACAGCCGAAAAAATTAGTCAATACTATCCTTACCCGGTAAAAATTGCCACCCGCGAACAAATTGCCGAAGCCATTGCCCAGGACAGGGAGGATGTGGCTTTATTACACAAAATTGGCCCTGAGGATGTGACACGCACCGGGCGGGGCAAATGCTGGAAGTTTATCATTGCAGCTGAAGATGGCAGGATATTATACTCATCAAACCACGATGTGGACAATGACAACCCCGACGGGCTTTTGGTTTCTGATTTAAAAGAAATCGCCGACGATTGATTTGCCGGCGATGGGTTCATGTTAAAATTTTCTTGAGTCCAAACAGCTGACTTTTGACGCCAGCTCTGTTGCAATTATATTAATTGAGAATGGGGTCGGTGGGAAAGTTTGCCCAAATGGCGTAGTCGTTCCCCAACTTTTTCAGGGTACTTCCCCATAATTTTTCGGGATTTTGTGCCAGCACCAAATCAAGGCTGGGTTGTGTAACAATCCATGATTTCTCAGTCATTTCACGTTCCAGCTGACCTGGTTCCCACCCTGAGTATCCAATGAAAAATTTCACTTGTTCGGGCCCCACCAGGTTCAAATCGATCATTTCCATGATTTTATTGATTTCCCCACCCCAGTATAAGTTACCAAAAACTTTCAGACTGCCGGGAATTTTATCCCCCAGGGTGTGCACATAAAATAAACGCTCGGGGTGTACAGGTCCACCCAGGTATAATGGAAAATCGTTGTTGGGAAAGTCCTTTACCACCTCATTGAGTTTTAGGTGTATGGGTTTGTTGGTGATCAAGCCAAAGGAGCCTTCATCGCCGTTGTGCTCAATCAAAAGCACCATACTTTTGCTGAAATAAAAATCACGTAATGCGGGTTCGCTGATTAAAAGCCTTCCTTGTGAAGGCTGGAGTTTGGTGCCCATGATTAAAAAATTTGGTGTTTATTTGGGTTGTCTTTTCTATGATTAATTTGCGATAAACTATTATCCGTATCTTTGCCTACTATTTTGCTTTTACCCTCATAACAACAAAAAGAATACCATTGTTCATATGCTTTCAACAAGGAATGACAGCAAATTTAACCAACTCAGAGAAATATATCCCGTATTTACTTTTGAAGGTTATTTTTATACCTTAAAACAAGGAAACCTTCATATACGATATCATTTTCACCTGGATGACAAGATAGCCTTTTATCCCCGGTACGAGTTTCCCTTACCTGTAAAATCACTGGATCAAATTCCTGAGAACTGCCTTTCAAACCTGGTTTTCCACCTGGGCATGGTTGAAGTGATAAGCTACTGGAAAGCAACCTGTTCGCCTGTTTTGCACATCAAGCCTTTTAAACTAACCCCAAACCAGCAAGCCTTCTGGAAGAAGTTGTTCTACAAGGGACTGGGGGAGTTTTTGCATTTGAACAAAATTGATGTTTCTGAAAAGGATTTGCTGGGATTCTCTTTTGAGAAGGCAGGTGAAGAGACTCCCGGCGTATTTTTTAACGGAAGGTCGGACGAAGTATTGATACCCATAGGAGGGGGCAAAGACTCCCTGGTGACCCTCAACATCCTGACCCAAACCTACACCCATCCCATGGCCATGGCTATCAACCCGGTTCAGGCTACCCGGGAGAGTGTAAAAATGGCAGGGCTGGATAAACAGTTTTATGTAATCCAACGACACCTTGACCCAACCCTGCTGGAGCTCAACCAGAAAGGCTTTCTCAACGGGCATACACCTTTTTCTTCGTTGCTTGCTTTTGTGAGCCTGCTTGTATCTGCCTTCACAGGAAGAAACCTGGTGGCCCTTTCCAACGAGGACAGCGCCAATGAAGCCACCATTCCGGGCACGGATATCAACCATCAGTACTCCAAATCCTATGAGTTTGAACAGGATTTTCGAAACTATGTGAAACGCTACATATCCCGGGAGATCAGCTATTTCAGTTTCCTCAGACCGCTCAATGAATTGCAGATTGCTGCCCTGTTTGCCCGGAATTCGCGATATTTTGAGGTTTTTCGTTCCTGTAATGTGGGCAGTAAAACCAACAGCTGGTGTTGCAACTGCCCCAAATGCCTGTTTACTTATATCATGCTGTCTGCTTTTGTTGATGAGCAAAGGATGGTGCAAATCTTTGGTGAAAAATTGTTTGAGAAAACCTCACTCATGCCTTTACTGATGCAACTGGCAGGGCTTACCGAGGAAAAACCGTTTGAATGTGTGGGTACCATTGAAGAGGTGAGCGCAGCACTGAATTATCTCATAAACAGCAAACCACCCGCACAATTGCCCGCTTTGCTTCGGGATTACCAGGAGAAGGTTCAGGGTGTACGCTTTAATAGCCTGGAACAGCAACTGCAGAAATGGAATGGTGAGCACTTTTTGCGTGATGACCATGAGAAGATACTCAAACAAGCCCTGGAGCAGCTGAAGTAACACGTTGATAATATGATGTTTAGAGATTTTTTCAGGGAAAAATACGGGAACCGCTCCATTGTTGTAGCAGGATTCGGAAGAGAGGGTAGATCTTCTTATCAAACCCTGCGAAAGCATCTGCCAGGGGCTTTTATTAAAATTGTGGATACCGATAATCGGGTGAAGGCGTATTTTAATGATGCTTATGCTCCGGATGACAAGGTGGCATTTTATACGGGTGCCAACGCCTATGGAGGGATTGGAAAAGGTGATGTGGTTTTCAAATCTCCGGGAATACCCACCCGCAAATTGCTTGAGGGGATCCTGGCCAGCGATGTGGAAATTGTTTCCCAAACCGCTGTTTTTCTTCATCTTTTTAAAAAGCAGGTGATTGGCATAACCGGAACCAAAGGCAAAAGCACCACAGCAAGCCTTTTACACCAAATATTTTCTGAAGCCGGCTACCCGATATTGCTGGGCGGCAATATAGGCATCCCCCCTTTTGATCTAATAGAACAAATGGATGATGATACCCACGTCGTTTTTGAGATGAGCAGCCACCAGCTGGAGAATATCACAACATCTCCTGCTATAGCCATATTGCTGAATGTTTTCCAGGAGCACCTGGACCATTATGATAGCTACAGGGATTATCAACTTGCCAAAATAAATATTGCCCGCTGGCAGCAACCGGGCGATTTGTTGATATACAATGCCGGTAACTCCATAGTGAAACAGCTGGTTGATGAACTGGACCTCCGGGGAGAACCTTTTGCCCTCCACGGATTGTCAAAATCAGGATACGGGGTAGAATGCCATGGTGAAGATCTGCACATTACCCGGAACCACCGGGAGATGATCCTTGAAAAGATGTGCTCGGAAAACCATCTCCGGGGAGCGCATAACCTAACCAATATAATGGCTGCAGCACTTGCAGGCTGGTTGTCAGGTGTTGATGTTACCACATTACGGCGTGCCATAAGCCGGTTTAGGGGGTTGGCACACCGCCTTGAGTATGTTGGAGAATATGGGGGTGTAAAGTACTACAACGATTCTATCAGTACCATTCCCGAGTCTACCATTGAGGCGGTCAGGTCGTTCACCAATGTGGGCAGCCTGCTGCTGGGCGGATTTGACCGGGGAGTAGACTATGGCCTGTTGGTGGATTTTTTGTTACAAAAAAACTTACCACACCTTGTTTTTACTGGAAAAGCCGGGGAACGGATGCTTATGGAGCTGAAAAAGAAAGCTGTGCAATTGAAATCAAAAACCTGGATGTATGCCGATTTTCAACAAGCAGTGGAAAGTGCTGCGCGGTTGACCGCCCCGGGGCAGGTGTGCCTGTTGTCGCCTGCTGCTGCAAGCTATGATATGTTCAAAAACTTCGAGGAGAGGGGTGAAAAATTCAGGCAGATCGTGCATCATCTTTTTGCCTGATCTGCCTGGTAGTTTATGGTCTGAAGAGACCTTTCACGTATTCTTTTTCTGATTGACGCTACTTTTTATCTTTTTTGATTGCCTGATATTTGGGTTTGTTGTCGCGAGGCCTCAATTTTCCGTAACTGCCGCGAAAAATCTTTCCGCGTCTTGTTTTTACATCACCTTTTCCCATATTTTTTAGTTTTAGTGAAACATTATTTTTAATTATTTTCCTACCAAATATACAAAAAAATATCATTCATCTAAAAATTGAAGTTATTAAGGGAGCCGGCAGGCTTTTAACAGCTGAGGATGTCTCCGGGTTGCCACCCGGGGTAAAGAGGTTCGTCCCTTTGGGGCTTTCATGCACCTGCCAGTGAAACCAAATATTGGTAGAAGCAAAGTTCAGAGAGCATCCCTGTTGCGCTGACAAAGCATTGTATCCCTATCTGACCTTTTATGGGAGCACTTTTAAGTCGATTTTACTATTTCCATTCCATAGCTATTCAGGACCGCTGGCCCTGAATAATTGCCGGGTCGGAGACCCGAAACAGTGATTGACTTTTATTTGTCAAGACAAAAATGCGCTGCACACTTCATTTGATCGAAGGAAAAAATCTATTACAGCGCTTAGCAAACGATGTAAACCAACACATTATTCGTTGCTGGCATAATTGCGGATGTACATAAACTTATAAGCCCTCAGAGTTCTTAGTTGGTTCAATGTCTCTTGATTTTTTGCTCTCTTTTTTCTGCAGAAGGTTCTTGGTGATAATCTGAGGGTTTCGGACGGTATTGAGGGCATATTTTAGCAGCAGAACTTCTTTCTCTTCAGGAGTAAGTTGCCAGTTACCGACCTCCTTTTTAAGTCTTGCGGTGAGCTCATACAAGCAGATGGCTACCGACACCGAAAGGTTATAACTTTCGGTAAAGCCACACGAGGGGATTCTTACAAAAGCATCTGCATTTTCCAGGGCTACATCCGAAAGACCGTCCCCTTCATTTCCAAAGACCAGGGCTGTTTTTTGATCCAGGGGTAGTTCATGTATGAGGCAGTCGTCTTTGTGGGGGCTGGTGGCAACTACCTGGTAACCTGCTTTTTTTAGGGATTGAAAGCAAGAAAAGGTGTTGTGTTCATGCTTATTGTACCTTGTCAAATCTATCCACTTATTGGATCCCACCACAATATCGGGGTTTACGTTGTAGGGGTTTCGGTTTTCGATAATATGTAAATCCTGGATTCCCTTGAGTTCGCAGGTACGTATAACGGCACTGGCATTATGTGGCTGAAAGATATCCTCCAGCACCACGGTAATATGCTTTGTCCTTTGGTCGAGCACCTGGTGAAACCTGGCCCATCGATCATTAAACATCATTTCTTTGAGATGTTTCAGCAGGTACTTTCGTGTTGATGAATCGTAGGAAATCATATTTTATGGTTTGAATGCAACATCAGGGCCGAGATTTTGTAGAGCAACCGGCAAGCAACGATTGCATCCAGGGTCTGCGGTCCGGTTTCCACCAGGTCGAAGGCGATGATTTTTCGTCCCGAGCGCACCAGCTCCTCCAGGAGATACAAAACGCCATTGTAAGACAGTCCTCCGGGTACCGGGGTGCCCGTAGAAGGACAGTAAGCCGGGTCAAGCCCGTCGATATCAAAACTTATGTAAACAAGCTCAGGTAATTGGTTTACTATTTCCCGGCAAATGGATTGCCAGCATTCGCCTGCAAACCCTCTGTTGTGGATTTCACGGGCAAAATAGGGAGTCATTCTCTTCGGGTTGTTGCGGATAAGCTCATACTCCCCTGAACAAATGTCGCGCAGTCCCACCTGTACAAACTTGCTGATCTGTTCAATTGCCATGGCATTGTACATGATGGATGCATGAGAGTAAGTAAAACCTTCATAGGCAGGTCGCAGGTCGGCATGGGCATCTATTTGCAGCACGCCAAAGTTGTTGAACTGCCTGGTCAGTGCCCGCATCAGGCCCAGGGGTGTGCTGTGATCCCCGCCAAGAATTACCGGGAGCTTGTTTTGTTGCAGGTATGCCGCACATTTTTCTTGGATATCCGAGGTAAGTTGCTGGCAAGCCTCGTTAATCTTGTTTTTTATTGTTTCGGGATGGCTGATCTTTTTGTACCGGCTTCTGCTTTCCCGACCCATAATATATTCCAGGGCCAGGGGCCTGAGTTGGTTGTTTTTCTGTAAAACATCACCGGGAATTTCCTCCATGGCAATACCTGCTTTCCAGGGGTCTGACAGGTTTTGTTTTTGCTCCCACTGTGCCGGGGGGTGTTTGGTTTGGGCGTTTGTCAGGTTATCCAGCCCCCGTTGGAGATCATCAAAAAGGTCGATCTGCCGCGAAGCATCCAGGATATTGGCAGGACCTTGTGATGTTCCTTCAAAGTTGGATACGGTAACCTCCCAGGGAACCGGGATGATGACCACATCGGATTCCTGGATGGTAAAAGGCAGTCCAAAAATGCCAGCCTCAGTATTGCCCGGTCCATCGGGATCAAAGTTGCGTATCTTTTCTTCTTTGCCGCTGGAGTGTGCTGCCATAGTTTATCTGTTTAAAGGTGAGGTTGGTTGAAAAAGCACTTGCGGACAAAAATACATGCTTTTACTGTTTTGTCAAAGCAAAAGCGTCAGAGGGGGGTGGTTGTGGGGTATAAAAAAAGAGGCTTTTCCAGGTAAAAAGGAAAAGCCTCTTCAATTTTTTCGCTGTGCAACAGCTTATTTCACTACGTCAGAAAGCTCAGCACCAGCTTTAAACTTAACTACTTTTTTAGCAGGTATTGTGATTTCTTTACCGGTCTGAGGATTTCTTCCTTTGCGCTCTTCTCTTTTAGAAACAGAGAAAGAACCAAATCCTACCAATGCTACGCGATCGCCTTTTTTCAGAGCGTCTGTAGTTGTACCAATAAAAGCGTCAAGAGCTTTTTTTGCGTCAGCTTTTGTTAAGCCTGAGTGAGATGCCATTGCATCAATTAATTCTGCTTTGTTCATCGTTTCAGTTTTTAGTTAGTTTCAAGTTTAATTAAAATTGTCCTTTAACCATTGCAAATATAGGCTATTTATCAAAAAACACAAGGTAAATATACGAAAAGTACTGATTTTGTTGATAAAAACGGGGGTATTGTTAATAACTCGACCTAAAAAGGCTGATTTTACAGGCTTTTTAGCAGTTATTTATCACACTTATTTTTGATCTTTGTTTAGACTAAAGTTAAAACCACGCAAAAAATCGCTGGTTTTCATCTGTTTTTTCCCCGAAACCTGCAATGTTTTTATCTCAATAAATCCATCCCGGGTACTTATTTTGATATAATTTTTGTGATCCGTAAATATCTTACCTGGATTATAAGGATGTTTTTCCTTAATGGGATGGGCTTCAAAAATTTTCATCATGAGTTTGTCCTGGTTTTCCAGCTCCAATTCAGTGAAAGCTCCGGGCACAGGATTTAGGCCTCTGATGAAGTTGTTTATCTCATCTGCGGGACCATCCCAATGAATACGGCAATCCTCCTTGAAGATCTTAGGTGCCTTTTTCAGGGGTTGTTGTTGGCTTATGAGCTGTTTCTGGGGAATGCTCTCCACTTGATCGCAGGCAATCTTTTCCAGGGTTTTAACAACCAGCCCGGCTCCGGTATCTTTCAATCTGTCGTGAAGGGTACCCGCAGTATCCCGGGGATGGATTTCCACTTTTTCCCGGGCAATGATCCGGCCGGTGTCTATTTCTTTATCCAGGAAAAATGTGGTTACCCCGGTTTGTGTTTCGCCGTTGATAACCGCCCAGTTGATGGGTGCTGCACCGCGGTACTGGGGCAGGAGGGAGGCGTGCAGGTTAAAAGTTCCTTTGGGTGGCAGTGCCCATACTGCCTCAGGCAACATCCTGAAAGCTACCACAACCTGCACATCGGGTTGCAGATCTTTCAACTCCTGCTGAAAAACGGGATCTTTTAGGTTGGTGGGTTGCATCAGGTGCAGCCCCTTTTCAAGGGCATATTCCTTAACGGGTGAATACCGGATTTTGCGTCCCCTGCCAGCAGGACGGTCGGGAGCGGTAATTACCCCTACGATGTTATACCCTTTTTGATGGATGGCATCCAGCGATGCGGTGGCAATTTCAGGGGTGCCCATAAATACAATGCGAAGGTCTGTTTGGGTCATACTATACTATATTAAAGTGTGGGTTTATTTTTGTTGGGGTAACAAACTTATAAATCTTTGATGAATGTGTGATAGATTTTCTGGGGCAAAGGTTGTAAACAGGTGCCTTTTCAAGCAAAAAAAAGCCTGAAAAAATTTCAGGCTAGTGGGTTTTGTCCTATTTTGTTGAAAATCAGTTGAGATTTTCGAAGTTGTCTTCATCGTCTTCCTCATCGTCTTCGTCAAAAGGAAGCTCATCCAGCAGGTCTATGTCAAAGTCATGGCATTCATCGCGCAGGTCTGCCATTTTGATGGCCGATATGGCTGCCTCATCCCCTTTGTTTCCATGCTTTCCCCCGGCTCTTTCCTTTGCCTGCTCCATGGTGTCTGTGGTCAGTACGCCAAAGATAACCGGGATTTCGGTCTGCACTCCTACCTCTGTGATGCCATTGGCCACTGCATTACTGATAAATTCAAAATGCCTGGTTTCACCCTGTATCACACAACCTATACAAATGATGGCGTCCAAATCAAAACCTTTGGCCAGCAGTTTGGCGGCAACAGGCAACTCAAAGCTGCCCGGCACATGTCTTACTACAATTTGTTCGCGGGGTGTGCCATGCTTCATGAGTGTGTCGATGGCGGCCTGGCCCAGGGAAGCGGTTACTTCATGATTCCATTCGGAAACAAGAATCCCAAAATTATAATGGCTTGCATCGGGAATTTTATCCAGATCGTATTCCGAGAGATTTTTCTTTTTTTCTGTCATCGGTTACTTCTTTGCCAATTTACAATGCTTTGATTGCGGGTTAAAATATGCTGTTAGCTGCTTTGAGCAGATTTGGCCCTGGCAATATATCTTTCGATATCACGCCCTTCGGTGGTATTGCCGTATTCTTTCTGAACCCTTTTGTATTGCTCCAGGGCGCTGCTGTAGTCTCCTTTGAGTTCATATACCATGGCCGCTTTCATCAGGAAAACAGGGGTGGTTAGCTCATTGGGTTCATGATCGGCAGCTCTTGTATAATAGCGGACGGCATTTCTCTTGTCATCAAGCTCAAGGTATGCATCGCCAATGGCACCGTAGGCCATGGCTCCAAGCATCTTGTCACGCTTTCTGAAACTCTTGAGGTGATCAATGGCCTCATCGTATTCACCCAGGTTCAGGTAAGATACACCTGCATAATACCTGGCCAGGTTAGCGGTTTTGGTCATCCTGTAATCGGAAATGATATCCAGAAAACCCAGATGAGCGCCATCACCTTCCAGGGCCAGCCTGAGGCTGTCCTGCTCAAAATACTTCTCTGCCATGTATAT
Source organism: Bacteroidales bacterium (assembly GCA_007131245.1). Taxonomy (GTDB): domain Bacteria; phylum Bacteroidota; class Bacteroidia; order Bacteroidales; family UBA7960; genus SKVR01. Next base: position 10,073 of record SLQX01000054.1, on the reverse strand, counting down.
TTCGGCACTTGCTTCCTGCTCGCGGGGTTCAAGTACAAACCGTGTATATCCTATATAGCCGGCAATAATCAATACAATTAATGTAACCACTCCTATCAGGATGTTCTGGTTACGTTCAATAAACTGTTCACTTTTGCTCAGTGCCTCTTCTACGGCAACTATATTCTTTTCACCTTGTTGTTCCGATTTTTTCTCTTTAGCCATCTGAATAATTAATGTTTATGAAATTACTGTTCAATTTGTTACTCTCTGTATCGTTGTTTTCTAGTTGGTCTGCTGTTCAAATAAAAACAATGCTATAAAACCTGGCTTTTACAGGGACCGACCCTGGATACTTGGTTGTAAAGCTTTCTTTAATTTGAAAATCATTGTGTTATCTGGCAGTATTGCGCCCCGGTCTTATGGTGCGAAACCCTTTGTCTGCCCGGGTCTTTTTTGTTTTTGAACCGCCCCTGAACAACCTTAGGCAGGTTTCAGCCTGCAAAAATAACCTTATTTTACGTGTTACAAATAATTTTGATGGATTTTTTTATGGAAGGGTAGGTTTCAGGGAATGAGGTTTGTTAACTTTGCATCCGGAAATTGAAATATTACCCCGTGACCGTGCGTTTAGGTTACGTTAAGCCCTGGCGACCGTTTGTGTTTTTCACCGGGTTAAACCATGCAGCATATGTTTAAATCCGATTGCTGCCATTTAAGTAAATCGTTTGTCAAAAGCTTTTTAACAAATACTGTTTGATACATGTTGCCTCAGTCTTTTAAGCACCCATTCCCGGTGAAAAAAATCCTATTCCGGATTTTACCGGTTAGTATCCTGTTTATTTTTGTTCTGCAGTTTCAGTCCTGCCGCGATGATGATTTTGACACATCCCCCTACCTACGCCTGGAGTTTTCCACCGATTCTCTTTTGTTTGATACCGTATTTACCGATGAGGTGGGTTCGGCAACACGTCAGTTTAAAGTCTTTAACAAGCATAATTCACGAATCAATATTTCTTCGGTTGAACTGGCCGGGGGGAAGGACTCCTACTTTCGTATCAATGCCGCCGGGCGGGCCGGGACACGCATTGAGAATTTGGAAATTGAGGCCAAAGACAGCATGTATGTGTTTGTGGAGGTGACCATCGACCCGGTGGGGCAGGATTTACCACTGATTATCAAAGACAGTGTGGTGTTTAATGTCAACAACAACCAACAGGATGTAAAACTCATAGCCTGGGGGCAGGATGCACATTTTATTACCCCCAATTATACCGACACTGTGCATAATATCGATTACCACATTGTAACGCAAAACACTGTCTGGTCAGGACCCAAACCATATGTTGTGGAGGGGATTGTGGTGGTGGCTCCCCATGTGAACTTCCGTATTACTGAGGGCACACATGTGCACTTTCGCAACAAAGCTGCCATGATGTTCCTTGAACACTCCTCCCTAAACATTGAAGGAACCCTGGATGCCCCGGTGTATATGCAGGGCGATCGGCTTGAACACGCCTACAGCGACCTTCCCGGCCAGTGGGGCTACATCTACCTTACAGCCGCCAGCGGTACCCACCAGATTGATTATGCCGTCATTAAAAATGCAACCTATGGGATCGTGCTGGACTCGGTGGCCAACTTTTCGGAACCTACCCTGAAACTTCGCAACACCATCATCAAAAATATGGATCAGACAGGCCTGGAGTTTCGTGGCTCGTGGGTGGAGGCTGAGAACGTTGTGGTGGCCAACTGCGGCACCCACGCCATCTATATGGGGTTGGGCGGAAATTACGATTTCAGGCATACCACCGTGGCAAACTACTACAGCCTGCCGGGAGATATCCGCCAAACACCCTCCCTGGTATTCAACAATTACTATGTGGACACTACCAATACGGTGCAGGTGCGCGAATTTGAAAAAGCCTACTTCGGTAACTCCATTATATACGGAAGCCTGCAGGAAGAGATTATGCTCGACCTTTACCCCGACAATAACGTGGCAAGTTTCGCTTTCGACCATAGCCTGATCAGAACCTCTTTCCATCACCAGTACGGCGATCTTTTTGACAACACCCTGTTCAATGAACAACCCCGCTTTGTATCAGCAAGCGATAACGACTACCGCTTGATGGAAGACAGCCCTGTGATTGGGGAGGGCGATCCGGATATTGCCATACACATCCCACTGGATATCCTGGGCAATGACCGCACTGACCGGGTGGATATGGGGGCTTTCCAGTACTACGAGATGGAAGACGAAAACGAAGAAGATGAATAGTGATGTACTCCCCGGAGTTTTTGGTTTTGGCCGTGAGAAAAAATAGGGGGTTTAAGGAGAAAATAGTATTTTTGGGGCGCAAATTTCAATTATCAAATATCAAAACATAAATAAAACCTGTTAAATCGAAACAAATGAGTGTTTTAGTAAACAAAGATTCCCGAATAGTAGTGCAGGGCTTTACCGGCTCCGAAGGTACTTTTCATGCTGGCCAGATGATAGAATACGGTACGAAGGTGATAGGTGGAGTAACCCCCGGCAAGGGTGGACAAAAGCACCTGGATCTGCCGGTTTTTGACCGGGTGGATGAAGCTGTCAAACAAGAAGGTGCCGATGTGAGTGTTATTTTTGTACCCCCGCCATTTGCAGCAGATGCCATTATGGAAGCTGCCGATGCCGGCATCAAAGTGGTGGTATGTATTACTGAAGGTATCCCCGTTAATGATATGATTACTGTACGTGAGTTTTTGAGACATAAAGATACACGCCTTGTGGGGCCCAACTGCCCCGGGGTTATTACTCCTGGTGAATGCAAAGTGGGTATTATGCCTGGCTTTATCCACCGACCCGGTGGGGTAGGGATTGTTTCCCGCTCAGGAACACTCACCTACGAAGCTGTTGACCAGGTGACCAAGGCGGGCCTGGGACAGTCAACCTGTATCGGTATTGGCGGTGACCCCATTGTGGGTACCAGCACCAAAGATGCCGTGGAAATGCTGATGAATGACCCCCAAACCCACGGTATCATCATGATTGGTGAGATTGGTGGAACCATGGAGGCAGAGGCAGGCTATTACATCCGCGACCATGGCACCAAACCGGTGGTTAGTTTTATTGCCGGTGCTACGGCACCCAAAGGACGAACCATGGGCCATGCCGGCGCTATCATTGGCGGTAAAGATGATACGGCCGAAGCCAAAAAAGAAATTCTTACCCAGTGCGGGGTAACATGTGTTGACTCTCCTGCCGATATTGGCATAACCATGAAAAATGAACTGGAGAAGTCGTAAAACGCTTCATCCTGCAACTATCTTTAAAAGCTGTGAACTTCACAGCTTTTTTTTGGATGCACCTCAGCTGGCATGGATTGCAGGGTAGTAGGGTACTTGCAAAGCCTCTGCGGTATTATCTCTCTGCGAGGCCAAACCCAAGATTCTGCACAAAGTGTTGCAACGCAGGACTGCATTGCTGGCTTTGCAGGGTGTAATAACCTGGCTCCCTGCGAACCGGATAGTTGCTGCGCTGTTGCTCAAAGGTTTCGATGGACGACTTGAGCTGCTGCGAATCTTTGTAAATATCATAACTCATCAGGCTGAGCTCTTCAAAGATCTCCTCTTTGGTTTTGCCCGCGCATTGCAGCTCCCTCACCGGGGGATGCACCCCGGGCAAATGCGAGGGATACCACTGGTCCAGCCCCAGCCCGAAAAACCTGCTGAGAGCCCTTACGCTCATGGCCGTTCCGTTGGCTTTGCCATCGGCCGAATAACCTGCGATGTGCGGGGTGGCTATGTGGGCCAACTGCACCAGCGGTCTGTGGATGTTGGGTTCGTTTTCCCAAACATCCAAAATCGCTCCCTGCAGGTGCTGTTGCTCCAGGGCTTCCCCAAGCGACTGGGTATGTGCCACCTCACCCCTGGAGCTGTTGATTAGCCAGCCTCCCGGTTTCATGGTACGGAAAAAGTCCTGGTTTGCCAGGTGGTGTGTATTGTTGTGGGATGTGGTCTCCAGAGGGATATGCAGACTCACAATGTGGGAGTGGGCCAGCAGCTGGTGCAGTGGTACAAACCCGGCTGAACCCTCCCTGCTTGCCCGGGGCGGATCGTTGCACAACACTTTCATCTGCAACTGTGCGCCCAGCTCAGCCACCAGCGACCCGGTATGGCCTTTGCCAATGACACCCAGGGTTTTCCCGGCCAGGGGATGACCCTCTTTGCGGGCGATGGAGGCCAGCGCCGAAGCCACGTACTGCCTCACCGAACGGGCATTACAACCAGAGGCATTCACCCAGCTGATGTTATGCGAATCGCACCATGGCGTATCGATATGGTCGTACCCAATGGTGGCCGAAGCAATGAACCTGACACTGGAACCCTCCAGCAAGTGCGCATCGCAACGGGTGCGGGTACGTACAATCAGTGCATCGGCATCTTTTACATCTTCACGACAGATGGATGCACCCGCAAGATATCGCACATGGGCCTGATTATCAAGTGCCCCGCGTAAAAAGGGGATGTCTTTGTCGGCTACAACTTTTATCACTCTATGGGTTTTTAGGTGGATTAGCATGGCAAATGTCAGAAAATATTTGGATTTTTCGCCCGGCAGATTGAATTTTCCTTTGAAAAAATATGTAGGTTTGTAATGTAAATCTAAATACTGTGGATATGAACCATCCAATTTATCAGACCGGAGACACCATTTGTGCCCTGGCCACCCCTTCGGGAACAGGTGCCATCGCTGTAATAAGGGTGTCGGGAAAAAACACTTTTCCCATACTGAGTAAGCTTTTTAAACCTTATGGAAACCTGGACTATGCCTCCCTGGAGTCACACAAGATGACCCTCGGGCAGATCCACGAAGAGGAAAAACCCATTGATGAGGTGATGCTTACAAAGTTTTTAGCCCCTCACTCTTATACCGGAGAAGATGTGGCGGAAATCTCCTGCCATGGTTCATCCTTTATACAACAGGAGCTCCTCCGCGTACTCATGGATGCCGGTTGCCGCATGGCCAGCCCAGGAGAGTTCACCATGCGTGCTTTCCTCAGGGGCAAAATGGACCTCTCCCAGGCTGAAGCCGTTGCCGACCTGATCGCCTCCAACTCCGCCTCTTCACACACCCTGGCCTTTCGCCAAATGCGAGGACACTTCTCCCAACGGATACAGGAGCTCAGAAGACAGTTGGTGGACTTTGCCTCCCTCATTGAGCTGGAGCTGGACTTTAGCGAAGAGGACGTGGAGTTTGCCAATCGTGACAAGCTAATAAACCTTCTGGATACCATGCAAAAGGAGCTGGGACAGCTTATCGAATCTTTTGCCCTGGGCAACGTACTTAAAAACGGAATCCCTGTGGCCATTATCGGTAAACCCAACGTGGGCAAATCCACGCTGCTCAATGCCATTTTCAACGAAGAAAAGGCCATTGTTTCCGAAATACCCGGCACAACCCGTGATGCCATTGAGGATGTGCTGGTTATCAACGGCGTTTCTTTCCGGTTCATTGATACTGCCGGACTGCGCGAGAGCGATGACACGGTGGAATCCATAGGTATCGGACGCACCTACGAAAAGATTGAACAGGCTGCCATCATCCTCTATATGTTTGATGCCGCCACACCCCTGGAAGAGATCAACGAAACCATCGGGGAGTTCCAGGAAAAAATTGATGATCCCGGGAAGCGCCTGATCCTTATTGCCAACAAAATTGACCTGCTGGAGGAGATACCCCATAATTTCAAAAACCTGGTTGAGCTGGAAACCATATTTGTGTCGGCCAAACGCAAAGAGAACATCAGCCTTATCAATGAGAGCCTGCTCAAGTCGGTATCAAGCGGAGTGGAAGAGTCCAACCAAAGCATTGTAGCCAGCAGCCGGCACTACCAGGCCCTGAAAGAGACGCTCAACTCACTGGATCTGGTGAGCCAGGGTGTCAACAAGGGTATCAGCGGCGATCTCCTCTCCTCCGATATCCGCGCCGCCCTCCACCACCTGGGAACCATCACCGGCGAAATTACCAATGACGAGTTGCTTGGGAATATTTTTGGGCGGTTTTGTATCGGCAAATAATTGATAAACAGGCGTATATAGTGTTTTAGGTTTTGCGACAGAAGAGGCTGAGCGCCAGCGAATTCCCGAGACTGGAAGGATTCGGGATTGAGGCTGAGACTGAGTGATGGGATTTATTCTGAACCACACTTCTAAAGTGAATTTTTATGAGCAAATTGTATCAAATCAAAATCCAGTTAACAAAGATAAAGCCTCCCATATGGCACAGGGTAGTGATACCTTCCGATATGCTTCTCTCTGATTTGCACAATGTACTGCAAACAGTAATGGGTTGGACAAACTCTCATTTGCACCAGTTTGTAAAAGACGAAACATTCTATTTGCCCAAAATGGAAGACGACTGGACATGGGATGACATGAACAATGTAGACTACAAAAGGAGGAAAGTTTCCGGATTGCTGAAAAAAGAAAACGATCAGATTATCTATGAATACGATTTTGGTGATTCATGGGAACACAGCATCGTGCTGGAGAAAATAACCGATAATCCCCGGGGCCGCAAACAACCTGTTTGTCTGGAAGGTAAAAGAAACTGCCCGCCTGAAGATTGCGGCGGTCCCTATGGCTATGCAGATTTTCTTAAGATACTGACAAATCCTGACCATGAGGAGCATGAAGATTATATTGCCTGGCTGGGACAAGAGTTCGATCCCGAATACTTTACACCGGAAGAGGTAAATACACTGCTGAAAAGAAAAGATTTTGGGTGTACGAGTTTTTGGTAGAACTATAGAGCCATTGGACAATTGGAGTTTTGGGTGATTGATTTCTCATGGCTGAAGATTGTTTCAGGTTTACCGTGAAATGGAATTGCAATAGATAAGGTGAATGGTTGTTTGTTCCTGGTCCGCCTGCCGTAAATATCCATTGAGCAGGATAGATTGAATGCAGTAGCAGTAAAAGATGAACAATATGATTTCCGAGAGCTTAAAAAAGACGATAAATCATGGCTAACACTTATACACAAATACACATCCAAATGATATTTGCTGTTCAGAACAGAGATTGCGTTATACGAGAAGCATGGAAAGAGGAACTGTATAAATATATGACAGGCATTATCCAAAATAACAAGCATAAGGTTTTGGCGATAAATGGGATGCCTGATCACGTTCATGTTTTGATAGGCATGAGACCCACACAATCATTATCAGAGTTAATGCAGGATATAAAAGGAGATAGCTCAAAATGGATTAACAAAAAAGGTTTTGTGAAAGGAAAGTTCTCATGGCAAGAAGGATACGGGGCGTTTTCTTATAGCAAATCTCATGTTGATAAAGCAATTGATTATATCAAAAATCAAGAGGAAAATCATCGGAAAAAAAGTTTCATGGAAGAATATAGAGCGTTTTTAGAAAAGTTTGAAGTGGATTATGATGAACGATATATTTTCAAAGAAATTGAAAATAATCAGGAATCATGATTGCATAAGCCACATTTGCAAATAGGCCTGGTGCCGCTGGGCATAGAAGCAGAATTTGATGGTTCAATCCCGTCCCTTACGGGACGGCACGCCTCTGTCATGTTCCTTTTCTTTACCCACATTTAGTCCCTGACGGGACCGCTATGTCGTTAATCCCGTTAATGGAGTTGGGATGATAGGGTCTTTGATTAATGAACCAGGGCTTGGAAGACCTGATGCCGTAAGGCATTCAATAAGGGTAGAAGCTTGGGAGGCCTTATGCCGCTAGGCAACCAATATGGGTAGAAGCAGAATTTGATGGTTCAATCCCGTCCCGTAGGGGACGGAATTCCTCTGTTATGTTCCTTTTTTTTACCCACATATGGTCCCTGACGGGACTGCAATGTCGTTGACCCCGTTAAAGGAGTTGGGATGATAGGGTATTTGGATAATAAACGAGAGCTTGGGAGGCCTGATGCCTTAGGGCTCCCCATGTGGGTAATGTCTTACCCCATTAAATATGTATGTAACAAAACAGCTCCCTTCATCCTGAAGGCCGGCTCTTGCACTGTGCGGGTGATACAACGACTGCGGATAATACCGGATAGCTTTTCACCAAAAAGTTCATACTTTTCAAAAAGTTCATACACTTCAGATTTGCCCGCATTGTAATCTTTCCTGACCTGTATCGCTTCGAGAGCATTAACCTCCATGGCCATCTGCACTATCATTTCAAATTGCTGCCGATACAATAACCACCCGTTGGTATTAGCCAATATCCGGTCGAGAGGAGTTAAAGGGTCTTTGGGGGAAGCCAGTAACTTATTCAGCTGCCTCTTTTCGGTATGCCAGGGAAAAAGCGTCAGAAGCATAAGCAACTGATTGAAGTCACTACAGTCAATCATCTTCAGACATTCTGTAAAAGGTCTTTTCACCTCATGCTTGTTGGGTGATACTGAGAAATACACTATTTCTACTTCCTGGTTTTGCTGCAGGTAGACAATATGATGCCATTCACACTTATCATTTTCACACATTTGCATGTGGCCATTATAATCTTCCTTCATCTTTCCATAGAGCAAATCGCCCGGATGGAGTTTCCCCTGGTATTCTTTAATATGCTGCATGTTTTTTAAGATTGGTTTTTGCAAATGTATTTTTTTGCTCTGCCAATCCATGTCGCACTCACCGGAATTACAGAAAATAATACTGATTTTAAGAAACTGATGATACTCCGTCACGCATTGTCGTAGTCGCCTTTTACCTTTGCTGTAAAATCATACGATATGGAAACATTCTCAAAACAAAAAATACTGGAAAACATTGGCAAAGTCTATGAAGAGGCCAACGCGTGCAAACTAAAGGAACCCTTTTTTCAGAAAGTGGAACCGGAGCTGACTTACCTTTCAGGGTATTTCGGAACAACGAAAAACCAGGCGTTTATCATTGCCATGGTTTACTCACTCAACTATATGGGTGATACCGTTGACTTGCAGGACCTGATTGGTTATTTCCAATGCAACCCTATGAAGCTCCTTGAATACAGTGATGATTTCAAACATCTGCATGCAGCAGGAATTCTGACGGTTCAGAAATCCCGGCACAGGATGGCACTGGCAGGCAATAATGATCAGTTTACCATTTGCGAAGAAATTACAGAAGCCATTCTTAGTAACCAGGCCATGCCGGTAATTCAGCAAGCTGACTTTACCGATCCTCTGGATGTGTTGGAAAAAGTCTATAATCTAATCAATTCCCGTTCTGAAGAGAAAATGCCAACCAAAATCCTGTTGTACTGGGTAACGGAAATATTATCCAAATACAATCACTTACCCATCATCCGCTATATCAATGATCTGAAACTTGATAGTGAAAATACCTGCCTGTATATCTATATCATATGGAAAACCCTTACGGGGCAAGAGAAAATGGACATATCACAAATAGTGGATACGCTGATTGACAATGCTGTTCGACATATCAAGTATATGCAGGATTTTTTGTCGGGCAAAAACAGTTTGATTGAACTGGAACTTGCAGAAATAATTAACTCCACCTTCTTCAACGATGCAGACATCAAGCTTACAGAGAATTCCGAAAGGATGCTTGCCCAATCGGGGTTGACGCTGCTGCAGCAAAAAAAGAAGTCGGACAACCTGATAGCACCGGCAGATATTCCGGAAAGGGAACTGATTTTCAGCGAATCGGAAATGAAGCAGTTGTTTCTGCTTACCGATCTTCTGCAGGATGTTAAATTGAAGGAGACACAGCAACGGCTGATGGAGCGGAATATGCCCAGAGGGGTAACGGTTTTACTGCATGGAGCGCCGGGCACCGGCAAGACTGAAATTGTAAAACAGCTTGCACGGCAAACAGGCCGGGAGTTGATGAAGGTGGATATCAGCAAATCCAAATCGGCATGGTTTGGAGAAAGTGAAAAAGTTATCAAACAGATTTTTAACGACTTTAAATCCTATGCAAAAAACTGTGAGCGGATTCCCATTCTGCTGTTCAACGAAGCCGACGGGATTTTTTCAAAACGCAAAGACCCAAACAGCTCCAATGTTGCACAAACCGAGAACGCCATCCAGAACATCATCCTGGAAGAACTGGAGAACTTCGAAGG
>SLQX01000144.1 GCA_007131245.1 Bacteroidales bacterium | reverse complement strand
TATTGTTTTTTAACGTATATTTCCTGCGCCAATCACCCCCAAAAACACAACTTCTGCCTATGAAACAAAAGTAAACCCCCACCAACACCCCACATCATCCTGTTTGCCATTGTTTTTCATCACCCGAAAACATACCCAGGCTGAATCATGATTCTTTCCCTGCCCATACACAGGCATGCCTCACTCGAAAACTTTTTATTTGCTTACAGCAAATTGAAGTTAACCATGTAAAATTATTTTGTATGAAAAAAATCATTATCATTACATTCTTACTGGTGTTCTCACACAGTTTTACCTATAGCCAATACATGTCCGTATTTGGTGAAAGCGAGACACAGTGGACTGTAAAAAGCTCAAACCTGCATGGTATCACAACCGATACCTTGACAGCGGAAAACGATACAATCATTGATGATGTAACCTATCGGATCATTTCATCGTCAGATCCACACCATACCATTTACCTGCATGAAGACCTTGAAGAAGGGCGATGGAGCTATTTCACCGACGCAGAACCCACAGAAAGACTTCTTATGGATTTATCCTTAAACGTTGGGGATACTATTTATGTAGAAGGTGCATGGTTAGCAGAGCCGGGGTATTATCAAGTAGATTCGGTATATGATAAAGACGAGCGAAAACATGTGCAGGTAAACCTGCCCCTGCATTATGCTGATGATGAAAAACTCACCTTTATTGAAGGGGTTGGACCAAACACTGGTTTATCTTATCAGGAACCTACAACAGGTAGAATGAATCCATATCTTTTATGTTATTGGAAAGATGACATCCAGGAGTTTTTCAATATCTACTATGATGGTGAATGCTCCATTTCTTCTTTTTCCCATATTGATGAACCCGATCAACCTTCTATCTCTTTCAATATCATTCCCAATCCGGTTGTGCAAAATTATTTTGAATTGAGCTTTAACAAACCTTTTTCAGGTGATATCGTTTTGACAGATATAAGTGGGAAGGTGCTATTCAGAAAAGCCACTACAGAAAGCCTTTTCAAAAAAACTATTTATATACCTGATTTCAGGCAGAGTGGTATATTTATTTTAAGGGTACGGAATAAAAGAGGAATCACGCTTTCTCAAAAAATGACCATTATTCGCAAACATTAAATGCAAATCTGATTATCCGCAAACATGTGTATTGGCTCTCTTAATTACCGGACCAGGTTATAGGTTAAAACCATATCCATATGACGATAAAAAGAAAATCAGCGGGATTACAAAAGCTCACGCGGAGCAGTCTCGCCTCTGGCGAGATTGGCTATACGATATTGCCAACTGTAGTTTTTTCAGGTTGTTTTGAAATCCCCGTCTTGTAATTCTACATTAAAATTCACTTTGGCTTTCAAGGCGTTAAAAACTTTAAGGATAGTCGCAATGGTAACATTTTTGGCGTTTCTCTCAATTCTGGATATTTGTGATTTTTGAACACCAATCATTTCACCCAGTTCGGATTGTGTCAATTGTCTTTCCTTACGTGTTTGCCTTATCATTTCACCTAATAAGTCAAGTCTGAGTTCATACTCATATTTATCCCTCTTTTCTGTTCCGACTTTACCAAGGTGTTTGTCTTTTAGCTGGTCAAAGGAATATGTTTTCATTTTTTCTGTCTTTTCCATGGCTTATTGTTTTTTTCTGTTCAAAATAACGTTTCATTATCGCTCTTGCCTTTTCAATTTCTTTTTTCGGCACTTTATCGGTTTTCTTAATAATTCCGTGAGTAGCGACAACTAGGGTCTCGAAATTGTCTTCTTTATCCCAGAAAGCCAGAACCCTATAATTAAGATTTGAATATTTTGTGCGAAATTCCCAGATATCCGTTTCTAATTTCTTAAGAATTTCAGGGTCATTTACGTATTTCGATTTATCTATATTGTAGATAATCTTGTCCTTAACTTTATCATCCAGCGTATCAAAGAACTTCCACACTTCTTCCAGCAGGATAATATCGAATTTTTGTTTCATTAGTCACTTTTTATCATCTCAAAGATAGTCAAATGTTCTAATATATGGAAACTTTTTCCCGCTGAATTTTCCGTTTACTAAAGTTGGCAATGTACAAATGTTTTTTTCAGCATGTTTTGGTAAAAAATTGTCAGGTCAACGGGTGTTGTGACACGAGCTTATGTTGTGCCTCACCATAAAAGACCGGCACGACCGATAATGAATAATTAGAGAAATAAAAGACAAAATCACAGGGTTTCAGTTAAACCAAAGTAGGATTTTCTTTTCTCAAGACAATTCTAATTTTTGGCAATTATTCAACATTGCTGCCGTTTCATAGGTTTTTGCATGTAATCAGCAATTTTGTCTACCCAAATTTTCGCTATCAAAAAGAACAACTTTAACCAGGACAAGATAAATCGCCAGGATGCCTATATAGACAACAAGTTACAAGTGTATTATCAGCAGCTTGACGCATTCTTTGCCTGTTTAAAGCTTACCCCTTTTTCTCCTCAAAGTACTCATCCATCACTTTTTTAAAATCCTGCATATTCATGTCGTACTGGGGTGTAAGACTTTTTTTGCCGGGGAAATTTTCCATGTGCATGGTTTGTGTGGGGAATGCAAAGCGTACACCCAGCTTTTGGGCCAGTCGTATAATTTCAATCAACACCTCATGGCGCGATTTCAATTCTTCTCCCCAGGTAGGCACCTCGAAAAATATGTAAAAAATGATCTTTAATGAAAAGTCACCCATGTCATTCAGCTCTACGATATAAAAGTCTTTGCGGGTTTTGGGGTGGTTTTCCACGATTCGCCGCAGCCCCTGCACAAACACTTCGATCAAATCGGGTGGGGTATCATAGGTAACGGCAATATGAAAGAAAAATCGCCGGTATCTCCGCAAACCATGGTTGTCGATAGTGGAGTCGGCCAGCTTGCCATTGGGTACGTAAACAAGGGAGTTGCGAAAGGTGCGCACACGCGTACTCCGGAACCCCACCTCCTCCACGCTGCCATCAATATCTCCGCTGGTGATCCAGTGTCCCACAGAAAAAGGCTTATCCGCAAAAATCATCAGGGAGCCAAACAGGTTTTTCAACGTATCCTGGGCTGCCAGGGCAAGGGCCAGTCCACCAATGGATAGCCCGGCAAGCAGGGCGGTGATGTTCACATCCAGGTTTTGCAGGATAAACAACACCCCAATAATCACAACAAATACCCGCAGCACTTTTTTAATCAACGGCACCACATGGTTGTCAAGGCTGGTTTCACTCTGCCCGGCAAGTTTTTCGAGGTAAAGACCAAATACATCCACCAACTTATAAAAAACCAGCATAACAAATAAGGTTAACAATGCACGGAAACCATAGGTAATATAAAAAGAAGCCTCCACGGGTAGTTGCAAAATGGGATACAACACCATAATCATCAAAAACACGGCAAACAAGCTCAAGGGGCGGGCTATGGGCAGCAGGTATGGCCGGACCAGTTTATCATAACCCAACCTATTGGCACCCCGGTAAAGCAATCGGTTGAATACAAAGGTGAGCAACTTATGAAGCAAAAAGCTGAGCAATATCAGAATTAATATACCCAGGTGCTGCCAGAGGTACAAACCCATAAACTGCCACGAAACGGAGTGAGGCAAAAATTCAGTTAAAAAATCAGACCCATATGGAAACACATCACTGTGAAACTCTTCAATGGCTTCAAAGCTTTGCCTGCTGTACATCCAGTTTCCGCCTGGCTCCTGCTCCAGGAAAATGCCCGGGGTGTGTTGGATGGGGGCATATACGGGGCGGTTTGTTAAGGAATCAGTATAACCCGCTTCTCTGGGCAGCTTGCCCATATTCACCATATGGCCCCGACCATCCCATGCCTGCTTGAGTTTTATAGCCAAATCCACAGCCCTGGTTGTATCCACCCCTTCATGCAAAAACACAAGGGCAGCTTTTTCGGGGTCGTAAGAATCGGGCTGTAAAAAGTGTAAATGGGTTAGAACACTGTGATAGGGGGTAGCCAGGCTTGGCTCAAACACCCCTGACGGAACCTCTTCATGCTGCTGTGCATGAGATGAAAAACTCATCCCCAGCCATAAAAGGATGCTCACATAAATACTGCTGCTTCTCATCATATTTGTTTTTTTAAAGTTATTATTCTGCCCCTGGGGGCACTTTATGATACATATTTAAGATGTCAATCTAATTATAAAAAACCTTAAGCCGGATAACCAGCAATTACACCCTGGTTTTGTTAGTATAGATGTGGTCTGTCTGTGCTGGTTAAGATAAAAATCCATTGCTACTTCCATGCCTATAACTGGTGCAGAGGTGCTACCTCCTTTTGGCAAGGAAAAACCCATAAAACCACTTCACCTGGTCATAGCTGCTATAGGCCCAAAACAAAAGGGAGTTAAACACAATGCTAAAAAGCACAGCCGAATAGGTGATGTTTTGAATAAGCTCACCCTTGGGCATTCCGAACTGAACCGGCAAAGAGGCCAGAACAGCCGCAGCAAGCCCCTTGGGGACCATAAATGCCATCACAACACGGTCTTCAAGGGGCAGGGACGAGCTCACCGAAATACGAACCACCGGGATGCGGGCCATAAACAGCAATACGCTCATGACTATCCCCATAAAGATTGAGAAGTAGTCGGTTAGCACAATAGAAATACCTATATAAACAAAGAAAAAAGTCTTGAGTAGAAATACCACTTCAGCAAAAAATATCCTTTCGGTATCATTGAAAGAGCGGGGTATATGACGGGTGTATTTCTTCAAAAGGGGAAGCGGAATCAAATCGGTATTGGCCAGGGTAATTCCAAATACCAGAGCAGAAATGGCCCCGCTGAAACCCAGCAACTCTGAAATACCATAGACAATAAACACAAAAGCAGGTGTGGTGAAAATGGAGTTTTGCAGGTTACGTATCTCATTCAACAAAAAAGACCACATCAGGCCTGCCACAAGCCCCACCAAACCAGAAAACAAAAAACCGGTGAATATGCTTATCATCATATCGCCAAAGTTTAACCCACCCAGCTTGTAGGCTTCAAAAAGGGTAAGACCAACCACAATACACAACACATCACTCACCGCTGACTCCAGCACCAGGATGGTTTTTGAGCCTTCATTCATGGAAAGGGAATTGACCATGGGAATGATAATGGCCGAAGCAGTCCCTCCTAAAAAGGCCCCCAGCATGAAAGAACGCAGTGGGTCGAAATCAAAAATCAGTAAAGCAAGACTCCCCGTCAGCAGTGTACTCACCACAAAGCTTACGATGGTAAGACTGGCAGTGCCTTTTATGGCACTTCGCAATACATTATGCCTTAGTCCCGTCCCTCCTTCAAACAAAATAATGACCAGGGTGATTTGGGCAAACACACTACCGATCTCTCCGAAAAACTCCTGATCGATCAACCCGGTAAAAGGCCCCAGTATCAATCCGATGAATATCAACAGCAACACATCGGGGATTTTTTTACTGCGAAAAAAAGCCGCAAACAAATGAGCCAGGAAGATAAGCAGTCCCACTGCTATGATGGTAAGTGTTGTTTTCAGATCCATAAGTAAACTACAAGACTTGAAGTTTAGTGAACTAAGATAAAAGTGTATTGAGCTTTGCCGGCGAAAAATATCCAAAAATACAATTTATTCCGCACCCGGAGCCATCTGTGAATTATCTGTTGAAACATCACCATATTGCTGCTCTGCTGCAATATAAGAATCCCTCTTTCCATTCTTCGCATTGAAGGATTACTCAGACTCCTTTAAATACTGACTACAGCTATCAAAAACAAACAGGTAACCTTGTGGAAAAGTTACCTGTCTGTATTCTTATCACCAGTGAGATGATTAGAAAATATGCCATTGAACGGGCTACTCTATTACAAATTTGGCATGCTTCACCTGGTGCCCGCTGTTGGCTTTTACAAGATATATACCCGGAGTCAGGTGATCTACACTGATACTTGCCACCGCACCATCCGCAGATGTGATGGTTTTGCTGTCAGCCAGCTGTCCGGTGACATTCATAATCTGCAGGTGCCAGATACCCTCCACCGGAAATTCAACATGTATTACCCGGGAGGCAGGTATCGGGTATACCTTCAATCTGTCTGACAAAGTCTCTTCCGCCAATAGGTTTACAAGCTGGAATACGGCTTTGGCCTGGGTGTCCTCTTCAAGTACAATGTCCACCTCAGCCTGATCAAACTCCTGCTGGTTAACTTCCCAGTGCACAAAATCCCAGCCCTCATCAGGTATGGCATCCAGGGTAACTTCTTCTCCAAAACTGTACTCGTAAGTCCCTTCTGCAGGCTGGGTTGTGCCCATACCTTCAACACTAACAGTAAGCTCGGGGTTTAAAGCATCAAAGTTGGCAGTCAGCACTACATCTTCCGAAACGGTAAAAGTATATTCCGGCAGGGTGCTTACCTCCACTTCTTCTTCATCAACTTCAGAGGTCCAGTTTTCAAACAACCAGCCCGGGTTGGGTTCTGCGGTTATGGTTACCTCTGCTCCAGCACCATACAGGCCGTCTCCATCAATTGTACCGGCATCTTCGGGAGAAACATCCAGCTCTACCATATATTCCTTATCGGTAAAAACTGCTGTAAGCGTAGTGTTTTCAGCAATTACCAGTTCTGCCTGGGGATGGGTAGAAACCACTTGTTCTCCTCTCTTCCAATGATGGAAGATGTAGCCTACAGCAGGCGCAACATCCAGTTGAACAACCTCTCCATGGTTGTAAAGGCCATCTCCTTCCAGGTTGGTGGCAGCCCCATCAGGCTCAGCCACAAGAGTGAGCTCATATTGGTTGATTTGGAACACCGCTTCCACATGCTTGTCACCCTCCATGATTACGGTAAGAATGTCCGGGTCACCCTGTTCATCGTCATTTACAAGCCATTGCTCCAAAAAGTGATTCTCGGCAGGCAATGCCTGGATACTTACTTCGGTTCCAGGTTTATACTGGTATTCTCCAGGAGGGAGGAACGTAGCACCCTCTCCTGAAGCGTCCACTTCCAGGGTAAATTCATCGCCATTGGCTGCAATTACTGCAACAGCCTCATTGGAAGGTTCTGAAAGCAGGTCTCCCTGAAGACGGTATTTTACCAGGTAGGTGAACTCACCTACAGGAAGCGCCGCATCTGTAAAAGAGGTTTGCTCCGGGTCGTCTCCGACAAACACCAAATCATCTTCGCGGTAGATGTTCACACCCAGTGCCGGACCCTCCTTATCTGCCTCATAAACACCCTTTTCCCAGGTGAGTTCAGGCTGGTTATCGTTGATGATATTGATGGCAAGATTTTCAGCCACAGGGATGTTATCACCCTGTGAAACAAATAATTCCACCTGGTCAACTGATATTCCCCTGCCATTGGCACCATTTCCTTCAAAGGCAATGCGGGTTTCTGAATCCAGCTCCGGAAGCTCAATGAGTACATTCTCCCAGCTAAACACACTTGAGTAGAAGCTTTCGAGCAGCTCCCAACCTGTTTCACCACCAGTATTGTAATAAACCTTCAAAGCATCCTGGTTGTCTGCACTGGCCGGGTTGGCAAAATAAAAGCTCAATGTTGCCTGTTGATATGGTGACAAATCAATGAAAGGGGTGATAAGCCGGGAGATATTTCCTGTTTCCTCATTGCTTGTTGTTCGAAAATACACATTGCTTTCTCCTTCCCATGGGCTGAAAGGATAACCATCATCGTTGCCCACCCCGATTTTCCATGGGGTATCGCCTTCTATAAGATCCTGCTGCCAGCAAGCTGGAACTTCCTCCTGGTTAAATCCTTCAAAAAGAGGTAAATCAGTAACAGCCAGGCAAGGGGTAGCAGCAGAGGCGGTAACCCCGTTGGAGTATTGCATGTCAGCATTGTATGACCATATTTTATAATAATAGGTTTGGTTTTCCTGCAGGTCTGAATGCTCAAAGGATTCCTCATTACCCAGGTAAATAATTTGTCCACCTTCTTCCATTTCCTCCCCCAGGGTGTATCCACCTTCGGGATTATCGAAATGGTTTTGCGAATTCACAGCTACCATGACATAATCTTGCTCTTCATTCAACACCCACTCCAATTGAATCTTTTCAGGCTCTTGCGCTGTAGCCTCAAAAGCCAGTGGGTTTTCCACGCCCGGGTCAATGGGATCAAAACCGGCAAGAACCTGAACATCGGAACTGGTTGGGTCCAGCCAGTCACTAAGACGGTTGGCAGAAGAGCCTCCCCCTGTCCAGGATACGCCCAGGCGTCCGTACCAGTCGGGCTGTGTGTTTCCACAAGCGGCATATCCACCATGAAGTTGCCCCAGAATACGGCCCTGTTCATCAAATATGGGTGAACCACTGGAACCTGGCTCGGTAGTGGTACCTCCACTCCACACTATGCGCCAGTGTGTTGAGCCTGAACCCGGGCTGCCCAGGTAAGAAGCAGACTGCACACCTCCTTCAGCGTAACTGAACTTTTTGATATCGGTACTGGGATGATGAACACCAATGATTGTTTCATCAAGGGTCTCATCAAGGCTGCGATTCCAGCCGGCATAAAAAGGCTCATATTCCAATGGAATATCCTGGTTGAGTTCCATGAGCCAAAAATCAGAAGCCGAGTTCCTCGCTCTCTGAACAGCACCGGACATAGCATCATAAGGTGGAGGAGATGTGGGATTTTCACAATTTTCGCTTTGCCAGTTAAACCAGAAAACCACCGAAGAGGGGTTGCTGTAGCAATGATTGGCAGAAAGGAACAAAGGGGTTTCATCATGCTGTGAATTGTTGATAAGAGCACCTGTGCAAAAGCCATTGCCGTTCACAACCATCAGGGCCACAGAGCGTATTTGCTGCTCCCACCCATCGGCCTCGTCACAGGCAACATTCAGATTGCACCAACCACTGTCTCCAAACCCTTTCGCCATCTGGAAAGGGTCCCGATAGGCGTGGGTAACCATCTCAAGGTTCAACTCTCCGGAGAAGGACGCCTGGCTGGGTTCATAATATTCCAGGGTAATAAAATCTCCTTCGATCAGTGTTGTGGCAAAATAGCCATCATTCTGGTTGTTAAAATCGGTGAAAGCACCCAGCACGGAGCTTCGCTCCTTATTATACACAAACAATTCCGCACCGGGGGGCAAATGGTAGTTATCAAATGTAAGGTTGATGGTATAGGCTCCGGGAGAACTGATATCCAGGCGCCATATTTTATCTCCGTTTTCCAGCACTTCCCACTTCCCGTTTTTCTCCATGTTAATGTCTACATACAAATTGTGACCAAACCTGGGCGGGATATCCTTGATGGTATCCAAAGCAAGGTCTTCTTCCTTCAGACTCTGCACATCAAAATCTTTCATCACTTCCACGGGAACATCCTTGTCCAGGTGGTCATACAGAAAGCTTTTTGGGGTAGAGGGTTGAGAAATCTGCGCTAAACTACTGGTGGTCATGGATATTGCCAGCGCAAAAACAAACATGACCCGGGGAATTAAATGTTTCATAAAAGACAGTTTTTGATAAGAAAAAAGTGTTGTGCAGAAAAAAATTCGGGTGAGGTGTACCGGTAAAAGAACCTGGCGTTTCACCGAAAATTCACACAAAATTAGAAAAATAAAACAAAAAAGGCCGGCAACTGCCGACCTCTTGTGCTGTTAATCTATAATGAAATCAGTTGGCAATCACCAGGCGCTTGCTGTCAGCCACCTGGTTGTTTATTACCAAAGAATAAATATATATTCCGTTTCTAAGATGACCGGTGTCGATTTTCACCCGGTCCTTTTGGCCTTCAAGGCTTTGTGTCAGCACTACGTTTCCAAGCAGGTTCCGTACCACAACTTCGGCATTTTGGGTATTCCCTGGCAGAGCGTAATTCAACCAGGTATGATCCCGGGCAGGGTTGGGATATGCATCAAAAAGTGAAGTTTGTGAGTCGGTTATTGCAGGCACTGTAGTTACTTCATCAATGTCAAAATGAAAGGTAACCAAAACGGTCTCAAAACTTTCACCATCATCAAAAAACTCATACACCACAGTGGATAACCCGTATTGGTTTTGAGGAAAAAACTCCGTATAAAAATCATCATCACCGGAAACCTCCCCGGGAGACAGGGTGATTGGATCCTCTGCCTCGAAGTAAGTTGGTGAATAACAAAAATCATCCCAACAAAAGGTGTTGGCACTACCCTCCACCATGTCAACTTCAATTTTCCGCACAAACACTTCAACATCTCTGTCGCTTTCATTGGCAAAGTATAAGTGCACTTTTATATCTGCATTGCTGGTTCCCTGGATGGTTAATTCCTCATTGGTTATATCCTGGCCATCGGCATCGGTAAGTACAAGCTGTGCATGAGCCGGCAAGGATAACAGAACTATAAAGGTCAGGGCAAAAGTAAGTTTTTTCATATCAGGCGTATTTCAGGGTTCTACAAGTGAATATATCTCAAAAACCATTCCGCATCTTAAATATTCGGGAAAACAGCTTTACTTTCCGGAATGTTTTATGCCTGGCCTAACACAAAAGTAATTGTATTATTCTAACAATCATAAATCTATATACTTTTATTTTGCAAACGAACATGGTTAAAGCATGCAAGAAAGCATCCAAAACAAGAGCTGAGGCCCCTTCCTGGCATAAAACAATGAATAACAGGGTACACATCCACAAAACCAGGGATTGCAATTGACTTCAAAACCCCGGGCAAAATCAGGCCTGATGACAATCTTTTAAAATAATCTTTGTAACAGCATATCTTTATGTGTACTTTTGTCCATATAAACAGTTGTTTGCAGAACTGGATATTGCCTTTGTTCTCATAAAACCCAGAACACATGAAAAAAACTTTACTTATATTGCCATTATTTGCAATTTTTCTCATCACTGGTCTACAGGCTCAAATTGTATTGCAGGAGGATTTCAGCAGCGGCACCTTTCCCCCGCAAGGCTGGAGCATCCCTAGCCATGCTGCAAACTGGTCAGCAGTAAACACCGCCAATGCAGGAGGAGAATCTCCTGAGGCAAGATTCAGCTGGAGCCCCCAGTTCAACGGACAAAGCCATCTCATCACCCCGGTGCTGGACTTGTCTGACAACCAGACGGGAGAACTTGCCATCTCATTCAAACATGCCATTGACCATTATGGCGGCAGCTTTGAGGTTGGTCTGGCCATCCGGAAAACAGGAGAGACCTGGTCACCGATATGGACCCAGGAGGTAAGCTCCAACGTTAATCCCGGACAAAAGTCTTTGGTGATTTCAGCCAATGACTACCCGGAAGTAAACGGATCCCAAACGGAGATTGCCATCTATTTTTCCGGCAACAGTTTTAACATCAACTATTGGTATATCGATGATTTCTTTGTTGCGGCACCACTGGGGTTTGACCTGGCATTAACCGAAGTAACAGTGCCTGATTATTTTTATGAAGCCACACCTGTTTCCGGGGTTGTAACCAGTTATGGTACAGAGGAAATTGAATCTTTTGATGTGAGCTGGCAGATTGATGAGGGTGAAGTGTACATAGAATCTTTCACAGGCCTGGAACTTGGTTTTAATCAAAGTTTTGACTTTTTAACAGAAACCCTGCTGGACCTGGAGCCTGGAGGGTACCAGTTAAAGGTTGAAATTGTAAACATAAACGGGGAGGAAGAAGATGATGATCCTGGCAACAACTTATTTCAAAAAGATGTGTATGTCCCCCATGATTTGGTGCAACGCAAACCCCTTTTTGAATCTTTTACCAGCTCAACCTGTCCCCCTTGTGCCAGCTTCAACCATGGTTTTTTCAACGACTTTATCAGTCAAAACATTAATGAGCTGGCTATCATCAAATACCAGATGAACTTTCCGGGTTCCGGCGACCCTTATTATACTCCTGAAGGAGGAGTGCGCCGTAATTACTATGGTGTACCGGGGGTACCCTACCTGGTTATGGATGGCAACCCTTTACCCACCAGTGCTGCCCAGATAACCAATGCTTTCAGCCAGGCCCTGGAAAATCCGGCATTTATTGAACTGGGTGGTACTTTTGTGGTTGAAGACCAAACCCTGGAACTGGATGTGGATATTATGCCTTATATAGATGCTGAACAATTCAAACTGCATGCTGCCGTAGTTGAAAAAACAACTACCGGCAATGTAGGCTCAAATGGAGAATCCGAATTCCATTATGTGATGATGAAATTGATTCCCAATGCCAGTGGAACCACCATCGACTTAACAGCCCTTGAAACTTATCATACAACGCTTTCTACCGATCTTTCTGACACCCATATTGAAGACTTTGAAGATCTTGCTGTTGTTTTGTTTCTACAGCATGACCCCACACAGCAGATTTTCCAGTCAGCCTTCGCCATTGATTTCCACTCTATCCACACCATAGACTTCAATCCAGCCCATATGGAAGAAAATGTTTCCCTGGATGGGGTGGTTAATGCCTCCTTCAGTATGGGGGTTAGCTTTGAAGATGGCACAGAAATTACCAGTGACAATGCTCATGAAATAGTCTCCTATTCAAAAAGCACGAAGGAAACCTATACAGTTCCTTTTTCTGCAACCATATCGGAAGACAAATCAGAAATAACTATTACACCTGAAGAAAACCTGGATTTCACTACCGAGTACACGGTCAGCATCGACCCGGTTCTTTGGGAAAGTGGCTATGTAAGCGAACCTGTAAATATTACTTTTACCACCCGGGAGTCAGCAGGTGCGCCTGTAATCCAGTTCAACCCCGAACATGAAAGTGAAAATGTGCCGGTTGAAACCCTGCTCACGGTGGAGCTAAATCAACATGTGAGATTTGCAGATGGAACAGAAATATCTGATGAAAATGCACACCAGCTGATTTCATTGCATGAATATGACATAGATGGAGAAGTAGTTTCCTTTTCTGCCAGCATCAACCCCGAAAAGACAATTATCACCGTCACACCTGACGGTCATCTCCTGCATCAGCAACAATACCTGTTTGGTGTAGACGAGTTATTAGGTAGAGATGATGAACTCAGCGAGCCTGCCCACGTAATTTTTACCACGGCAGGTAGCCTTTGGGCTGGTAGCATCCACCCCGAAGACATCAAGGTGTACCCCAACCCCGCTCAAAAAACTGTTTTTGTAGAAGCTCCATTGCTGGAAAAACACGGACAAACAAGGGTGTTTGATCTCATGGGAAACATAGTGCTACACAAGAAAACAGCAGGGGGAAAAATCCGGATAGATGTCCAACATCTTTCACCGGGCATCTACATCTTTGAAATACAAAGCAACGGGTTTATTGAAAAACGAAAAATCAATATCACAAATTAATGTCGGCAAGGTTGCACAAAGCCCAAACCACATGCAATGACTGTGGGCTGTTATCCGGCGTTGATACAGCTTATAAGTTGTAATGCCATTGAAATGTGAAGCACTTCAACCTGGTTACAAATTCCGGATTTGCTTCCTTATTTGTCAACAACAAAACTTTACATCTATGCCCCGAAGTATTATCAATATGTTACAGCTCAAAATGATGGCCCTGTTTCTGTTGTTGCTTCTCAGCGCAACAAGTAATAAGGCTTTCAGCTCCAAACAAATCCGGCTTGAAGGGTTTTACGGAGCTTCGGTACACAAAACCATGGAGGAATACGCCATTAGCGGTGTGGTATCATATATGGGATCACAAATATTTGAAAGCTTTTATGTAAACTGGCAGGTTGATACCATGCAGGTTTATTCCGAGCATTTTGATTCCATAAACATCAACCCCAACATCCTTTTTGAGTATCAAATGGAGCACTCCTGGCTTCCCGAAGAACAGGGTAAGTACGAACTTAAAATTTGGTACAGCGGGCTAAACGGGAATGACCCCGGCATTACAGCCAGCGACACCATCCACCGGGTAGTGGAAGTGCTCCCCGACCTTCCCCAAAAACAAATGGCCTTACTGGAAAGCTTCAGCAGCATTAACTGTGGAAGTTGCGCCATCGTAGCCCCCGTACTCCGTGAGATGATAGATAAGGATCCTGAAAAATATGCCATGATTTATTATCACCCCATGTCACACGAGCAGAGCCCCCTTTATTTATTCAACCCCAAAGATCAGGATTCCCGCAGGGATTTTTACGAGGTTTTTTTCACTCCTTATGCCGTTATTGGCGACGTTTACCAGGGAGTTAGTCAAAACGTTGACCCCGGGTTGCTACACATTGATCAGCAGCGGTGGGCCGGATTTACCTTAGGTGGCCATTGGCATGTAATGGAGGATTTGTTGCATTTTAGCGTGGAAGGCGACATTTTGGTTGATTTGGATAACCCTGACAAAGATTACCGCTTACTCATTGCCGCCACACAAGATACCGTGGCTTTTGACAGCCCTCCGGGCACCAATGGAGAGAGTGAATTTCATGATGTTATGAGGTTTCTTGCCCCTGACGCCAATGGTGTCAGGTTAACTGCCAATAGCTTTAGCGAAAGTTTCCACCTGGGTTTGTCCACCCCTTTTCACCCGGAACTGGACACCACCAAAATTTCCCTGACAGCCTTTATCCAGGAAATGAATACCGGTGAAATTCACCAGGCAGCCCGTTTGGAACACCAACAACCGGACCCCACTTTTGCACCCCATACCCCGGTTAACAATAAAGCCTACCAGGTTTTCCCAAACCCGGCATCCAGGCAGTTTAGCATCTTGCCCACCGGCAGCAACCGGGTGGATCGAATTCGTATTTATGATATACAGGGGCGCAATTGGCTCTCCCTTGAACAGCCCGGCAAAACCATCGATATCCGACAGCTCCCCTCCGGCCTCTATTTAATTGTTTTAGAGGCAGATGGAGCATATCACCGGAAAAAAATTTCTGTTATCCGATAATTATAAAACCCCTAATAATTTACCGTCCAGCATGAATTTAAAAAAAGCATTTACCTTACTCACAATCGCAGTTCTCGTACCTGCCTGGCTCACAGCCCGGGAAGGAACGGGTAGGACAATACCGGAAGTTACCATCAAAACCCTCGAGGGCCGGGATTTTCAAACCACACAGTTTGACAACAAAGGCAAACCCTATGTGGTTAGCTTTTGGGCTACCTGGTGCCGGCCCTGCCTGAAAGAGCTCAATGCCATTGCCGATATCTATCCCGAATGGCAGGATTTGGGCTTTAAACTTATTGCGGTAAGTACCGATGATGCCAGAACCCGTGCCAACATACAGCCCATGGTCAATGGCAGAGGATGGGAATACGAGTTTTACCACGACGAAAACGGCGATTTCAGACGCGCCATGGGCGTGAACAGCGTTCCACATACATTTATCATCAACGGAGAAGGTGAAATCATTAGCCAGCATACCTCTTTTGTCGATGGCATGGAGTGGGAAATGTATGATAAACTCATGGAGCTTTTGGAGGAGTAAAAAAATGAAAAGTTGGTTACATTTTTTGATAGTTTCAAGCCTCGCCACATTGCTTCTTGTATGGCCACTGCTCGTGCCCCTGCAAAGCCAGGAGTTACTCCCCGGAAGTCGTGTGTGGGGTAACTTTCAGCTGGATGCGCAATACTACCAGGAGGACTCCTTGATTGGAGCACCTGACGTTCGTGAAAAAATCCTGATGAACAGTTTTGCCAACCTGAATTTTTCCTACAAGGGGGTAACACTGGGTATGCGTTACGAGAGCTACCAAAACCCATTGCTGGGCTTCGATTCCAGATACCAGGGAAGTGGCATCCCTTACCGGTTTGCCAGCTACACCCGCGATGGGCTGGAGGTAACCCTGGGTAATTTTTATGAACAATACGGCAATGGGCTGATCATGCGTAGTTATGTAGAGCCCAACCTGGGCATTGACAACGCTTTGGATGGGGTCAGGTTGTTGTACCGGCCCGTTGACGGAATTACTTTACGAACCATGGTGGGCAAGCAACGTTTATACTGGGACAAAGGGCCAGGCATTGTAAGGGGAGCAGATGCAGAGTTTCATCTTAATTCGATAATGGGCACTCTGGAAGAATCGCCCAATCAGTGGACCATTGGACTAAGTGGTGTTAGCAAGTTTCAGGAAGATCAAAACCCGTTGTATAATCTCCCTGAAAATGTGGCCGCATTTGCCGGAAGGCTCAACTATACCCGGGGAGCATTTCACCTGAATGCAGAATATGCCTACAAGGCCAATGACCCCTCGGCTGACAACAATTTTATTTACCGCCATGGAGAAGCCCTTACCTTAAGCGGCTCTTATTCTTTCAGCGGATTCGGGTTGTTGCTCTCTGCCAAACGGATTGATAATATGGGTTTTCGGTCGAACCGGGCATCCCTGGACAATGACCTGCATATCAACTACCTGCCGGCCATGACCCGGCAACATGTATACAGCCTGACCGGCATGTACCCCTATGCCACCCAGCCAACAGGTGAGCTTGGTGCTTTGGCTGAGCTTACCTTCAGGCTCCCGCGGCAAACCTGGTGGGGTGGCCCCTTTGGTACAACTGTTACAGCCAATTTTAGCCTGGCCAACGCCATTGACAAGCAACCCATTAACGACACCATTTCCGTTGGTCAAACCGGCACAGAGGGATACACATCAGGCTTTTTTACCCCGGGCGAAGAAAAATTCTTCCAGGACTTTAACCTGGAAGTGAGCAGACGGTTCTCAACCACGCTAAGGGGTACTTTCACCTACATGAATCTTTTTTATAATCAAAACAGGATTGAAGGGTACCAGGACAAAGAAGATGTGAAAGCACATATTTTTGTAGCTGACATGAACCACCGCCTTCCCCAAAGAAGATCTTTGCGCTGGGAGGTACAACATCTGAGCACCGCACAAGACAATGGCAACTGGATCATGGCCCTGGTGGAGGTGAACCTTTCCACCAGGTGGTTTATTTCTGTGGCTGATCAGTATAATTATGGCAATGACGACAAAGATATGCGACAACATTATTATACTGTAAACGCAGGATACACACAAAATGCCAACCGGTTTACCCTGGGCTGGGGCCGGCAACGTGAAGGAATCATCTGTGTGGGAGGCGTTTGCAGAGTTCTGCCTGCATCCTCCGGGCTAACCCTTAGCATCACCAGCAGCTTTTAACCACAATCCAAACACCGCATTATGATGAAAACATGCCACAATCTATTCTTTGCCTTACTTCTTTTACTGGTAACCGGTATAAACAACGCCTGTGATAATATCGAGCCTCCCTATATGACCCATCAGGAGCCGGTAAATGACAATGATGAAACTGCCCGGAAGCTATTGCTGGAAGTGTTTACCGGTCACCGCTGCCCCAATTGCCCTGAAGGTTCAAAACAAGCCCGAATACTTCAGGATTTTTACCAGGATCAACTGGTGGTAATTACTATCCATGCCGGCTGGTATGCCAATTCAACGGCAGAACCTTTCAATTATGATTTCACAACCTCCGAAGGTGATGCTATCAACAAACATTTTGGCATCGAGTTTTATCCCAATGGAATGGTAAACCGTCAGAACTTTGAGGGTTCAAAAGCTCTTGCCCCGGGTTCATGGGGCTCTGCTCTTCATGTTCTGGCTGACATGGAACCCGGGTTTTCCATCAACCTCTCAACATCTGAGGCCCAATCAGCCAACACCTTCAACCTTGATGTAAATCTCCGGGGGCTGGATACCCCAGCAGATAACGGAGAGTATTTGCTGGTGGCCATGTTAACGGAAGACCAAATTATCCGCCCACAAAGAACCAATGACCCTGAGTATCCCGACGGGTACATCCCCGACTATGAACATAACCACGTGCTACGCAAAGGGATTACGCATGTTTGGGGAGAGTCAATGGGTAATGAAGACCTATGGGGTACTGATCCGGTAAACAAGTCTTACAGTTTTAGCCTGGATGATGACTGGAATGCTGAAAACTGCAACGTTGTGGTTTATGTCATGAACAACCAAATGGAAGTAAAACAGGTGGAAAGCCTCCCGCTTATTCCCTGAGTAACTGGAAGAAAGGGTTGTAAATCATCGGGGTCAACAAAACCAGGCGGGTAAAATACTTCAATAATCCCGATAACTTTGTGTATTTTTATGGCACAAAAATCCTGACTGTATGACCCAGCAACCCTTTATTGAAAAGGCCAGCGGTGAAAAGGAAGCCTTTGACCCTGGAAAACTCAAAAACTCATTAAGAAGAGCCGGTACAGATGCCGACCTGACCGAAGAGATCGTATCCGAAATACTGCCACAACTTGAAAGTGGCATGACCACCCGGGAAATCTATAAAAAAGCCTTTGCCATGCTGCGCCGGCGCAAACATTCCAGTGCCGCAAGATACAGCCTCAAAAAAGCCATCATGGAGCTGGGACCCACTGGTTATCCCTTCGAACATTTTGTAGCCCAGGTGCTTGCCCACAACGACTTCCGGGTAGTTGTAGGACAAACATTGCAAGGCAAGTGTATTACCCACGAGGTGGACGTGGTTGCCACCCACAATCATACCCAATACCTTGTGGAGTGCAAATATTACAACAGCCAAAGCAAATATGCCAACGTAAGAGTTCCGTTGTATATTCGTTCCAGGGTAGATGACATTATTTCTTTCCGTGAAAAACTACCCGAATACAAAAACACCCGCTTTTATGGCTGGGTGGTTACCAACACCCGATTCACAGAAGATGCTTTAAACTATGGCCGTTGTGCTGGACTGCACATGCTCAGCTGGAGTCTACCCAAAAACAAAGGACTCAAAGACATGGTAGAAAAAGCAGGGGTGTTTCCCATTACGGTTCTGACCAGCCTCAACAAAAAACAGAAAGCCTTCTTACTGAACAAAGAAATTGTGCTTTGTCGTCAACTGCGGCAGAAACCCGGAATGCTTGACCAACTAGGTCTTTCTAAAGGAAAGATTAAAAACATCAGAGAAGAGCTGCAGAATTTGTGTGGAGAATAAATGCAACCCTGTGGGTAACAAACCATCTCCATCCCACGATAATTCTAAACGCTGCCTAGCCCCTTCCCAGCGCCAGAGCCTGTCCGGCCATTTTCAACATCAGTAGCCCTTGTTGTTTTGTTAAATTCACAGCAAAGTTTTTTGCTGTATGAAATTATTGTTATATTTATATAAAACAATCTTTTTTTTATTCAAATAATAGCATTTATTATGATTACTTATTTTTGGAACCTGGCAAAAAAAGCATTAAAACTTCTTGCTTTGCTACTCCTTATACCTGTTTTTTTCACATCTTGTGATGAGGAGGCATTGTTCGGAACCACCGATGATGATTTCTTCCTCAGCGAGGAAGATGCCATAATGGCTGCTCAAAACATCCTCTACCCTGAGCACGAACCCATGGATACATCCACGGTTGTACTCTTTGAGGAAGATTACACCGTCAGCAAGCAGGTCAATACCATACATCCCATCACAGGTGGCACAGACAAAGCGCTCTTTTATGTGGTCAATTATCAAGGGGGTGGCTTTGTACTTCTCTCAGCTGAAAAGCGGGTAAATCCTATCCTGGCTTATTCAAGTCAAAACGATTTTCCACTTCGCGAAGACACCTATCCCCCGGGATTGGTTGATTGGCTGGAAGAATATGCCGACATGATAATTGAGGCACGCAGACTGGAAATTGAACCCTCCGATAATCTGTCAAGGGTTTGGAGCGAACTTATATCCAACACCATTAATGCAGACCTGATCAACATGCTGTTTTGTACCGAGGATGAATATATCACAAAAAAAGTTCTTCTGGATAGCGAATGGGGCCAGGGGTGTGGTTTCAATGCCGAGCTGGAAGACAGCTGCTCGGTGAGATGTAACCGTCCGCCAGTAGGTTGTGTAGCCACAGCAGTGGCCCAAATACTCAAGTATCATGCTGACAACGACTGGCATGGGAACTATATCCTTGACAATGGGCATGTAGCTCCACCCCTGGACTGGAGTGGGATGCCCCTTGCAGATGTGGACCAAAACAACCACGGCGATATCCCTGTTTTGATGGCCGATTTGGGTCCCATGCTCAGCATGTCTTATTCATGCACGGGATCGGGCGCCAGCGTTACCAATGCACACAGTACATTTACGAACAATTTTGGCTTTGAAACAGCCACCCTCATCGATGTAAACTACAGCATTACCCTTTCGGACATACAAAACAACCGGCCCGTTTATATGCGTGGCAGAGAGTCATCCACAGAGGAGAACCTGAAAGGTGAAATGGAAACCACCTATAGCGGACATGCCTGGGTTGCAGATGGCTATTCACGACTTTGGGTTTGTGGTGAAGGATATGCAGACGATTACAAAATTCACATGAACTGGGGATGGGGTGGTAGCAACTATGACGGGTTTTTCCTGAAAAAAGATGGACGCTTTGATGAAAACCGTCAAATTATTCACAACATCCGTCAGCAATCCAAAATGACTGTCAGCCTTGACTGACAAATGCTCTAGACCCAGAATTATGCTTAAATCAGATAGTTGGTTTAAGGTCCCTTTGTTGCGCTGGGAAACAAGTATGAAATCAAGGTAACAATCATAAACCGGGGAAACATCAATTTTCCCGGTTTATTTTTCCCCGGTTGTAGGAAAAGTAAATACCAGCCACACTTAAAACAGAAAAACTAATAAACCCCCACTGAAACGCTTTTAGGAAAAGCCTGTCAGAAACAGCCTCAACAGTTTGGGTCCCAAACAGAGCCGCAAAAAAGATGGTGGCAATGGTCATGCTGATAATCTGGCCCAGCACACGCATGGTGGCAGCAGAACCCGACGCAAAACCATAACGACTCTTATCCAGTGAACTCATTATGGTATTCATGTTGGGAGAAGAAAAAAGCGCAAAACCCAATCCCACCCAAATCAAAACAACTACTATCCTCCAGATGGATGTATCCGTCGAAAGAAAGGCAAAAGCAGTCAATCCCATTGTACACATAAGCATCCCCAGGGTAGTAAGATACCGGGGTTGAATGCGGTCGGAAAGGCGTCCTGCAACAGGTGAAAAAAAAGCCATTACCACAGGTTGAGCTACCAAAACCATTCCGGCATCGCGTGGGGATAGCCCCTGGATTTTTTGCAGATACAGGCTAAGCAAAAACACAATAGCAAAAGTGGCGCTGTAATTGATGAGTGCAGCCAGGTTGGAGAAGGCAAACAAGCGATTTTGGGTATATAATCGGGTATCGATAGCCGGCCGGGAAGATTGGGTTTCAATGACCCAGAAAATCAGTATTGCAAGAACTCCCACCGCCATCACCAGCCAACCTGTGAATGAAGGAATTTGCGACGACCCATAAACCAGTGCAACAAGGCCGGCCATGTAAAAGGATGTTCCTTTCAGGTCTGCCTTTTGGTTCTTGCGCACCTGGTTTTTATCTTTTCCCAAAAACAAAAAAGCGATGACGGATGTGAAAACCCCCAGAAAAGTAGCCAGATAAAAAATTGACCTCCAGCCCAAATATTGCGTAAGAAGCCCCCCTGCAAAAGGTCCAAATGCCAAACCCAGATAAACTGCCGCCACAGATATCCCCAAAACCCGTCCCCTGTATTTGGGGAGAAAAGCTGAAACAAGAATAGCCGGCCCGGTGGTGGTGGTGAAAGCGGCACCAATCCCCTGCAAATAACGAAAGATAATCAGCCCGTAACCTGAAGTGGCCAGGCTACTGAGCAACGAAGCCAAAGTGAAAATGATAAGCCCAAATTTAAACAAACGCCGTACCCCGGCAATATCGCTCCAGCGCCCTACCGGCAATAAAAACATAGCGGTGGCCAGCAGGAAGGAAGTGATGACCCAGCTTAGGGTAACAGCAGAAAGACTGAAACTTTTTTCTATGGCTGGCAAAGCAATGTTGACCGACGAAATAAGAAACGTCCCCATGAATGAAGTGACAGCTACAATAGCCAGGATGGATGCTTGTTTTTTGGACCAGATCATAAAAGGATAAAGGATAAATGGTTCATTTCATTAACAAAGGTATGGATATATGGTTTGAATGACCCACAACCCAAGTATTGCTATTGCAAAACAACAGATAAACCTGAAACCCGGATCCAAAATTACAATTAACTTATGACCTGCTGTAATTTTCAAACTTTGCCGGCACTGTTTTCCCTGAAATAGGCAATGGCCTGCGCTATGGCTCTATCAACGGATTGGTATCGAAGTGTTAGCCGGCTTTCGGACTTTTGACGGGAATAAAAGTTGTTAACACACAAGGCTTTCATGTTCACAGAGCTGATGCTGGTGTTGATATTCAGTTTCCGAAGTATATCTCCCAGGGAACCCATCAGCTGCAATAAATATGGAGGGATTCGAACCATGAATGGCGTGTTTGGGGAATAAGGAAAAAGTTTTCTGAAAAAATCACGGTATGTGAGGTTTTCTCCGGCCAACAAGTATTTCTCCCCTGCTTTTCCCTGTGTCAGGCAATTGACAACTCCGGTAGCGACGTCTTTTACATGCACAAAATTTTTACCTCCCGGAGGGTAAAACAGGATCTTCCTGTTCAGACCCATCAGAATAATTCTGCCCGAGGAGGGTTTGGTGTCATATGGACCAATCATGAAAGTTGGATTGACTATCACAATCGGGATTTTTTGGCTCTTTCCCATCAACTTGCTTTCAGCCTCTAACTTGCTCAAAGCATAAAACGATTTGCTAAAAGGATACCGGATGGGTGCCTCTTCGGTCCCCCCTCCACTTTTACCGCCATAGCCAATGGTATTGGCCGTGCTCACAAAAACAAACTTTTCCACTTTGCTTAACTCCGCTGACTGAAACACATTCAGGGTTCCCTCCACGTTTACTTTTTGGTAAGGTGCGTATTGAGCCAGATGCTGGCTGGTGAGTGCTGCTGCGTGAACAACGGCATGGCAGTCTTGCATATAACCAGACAAATCGTCCAGAATGCCTCCCTTTACCAGTTCAAGTTTGGGATGCTGAACTCCTTTATAGCTGGATGGGTTGCGCACAAGACCTTTGACGGCATATCCCCGGCCCAGTAATTCAGCAATCAGGTTTGTTCCTAACAAGCCATTTGATCCCGTAACAAAAACTTTTTCCATAAAGGTTTCATTTGAATGGCACAATCAGCAGCAAAGCATGAGTTTTATTTTTTAAGAAGACCACCATTAAGTTATTGTTCACCCGAAACAATTGTTTTTGCCTAAAAGAGTTGTTCAACAAGCCTGTACGGACAAGCGTTATTTCCCCACCATAACTTCCCGGTAGGCTGTTTTTGTGAGCAGAGGTGTCTTTAAGCAAATGGGTAAAATGTTCAGCAGCAACCAGCTAAAGGGATTAACCATGATTATCGGTTTTTTTCTCAATAGCCGACTGACACAAGTTTTGGCAACTTTTTCAGGGTTTTGCAGAAATAACTTACCCAATATGCCCTGTTTATTAATCCTCAGGATCACTTCCTCATTGGTTGGCATCGGCCCGGGATGAACCACACTCACCATCACATTGCTGTCTTTCAGCTCCTGGTATAACCCCCGTGAAAAAGAATGGATATAAGCCTTGGATGCAGCATAGGCCGTTTTGTAGCCAATGGGGGAAAAAGCAGCAATGCTTGATACATTTAAAATATAAGACTGGCGCTGCTTATTTAGATTGGGTAATAGTTGATGAGTGAGAACAGAGGTGGCCACCACATTGAGTTGCAGTAATTGGTTGAAAAACTCAACATCTGTTTCAGTGATTTTACTGGTGCCGCCTATGCCCACATTATTGATAAGGATATACACACTGTAGTTTTCATTCACCCACCTGGCAAGCTTCATTACGTTGCCATTCACAGAAAGGTCGGATTCATAAGCCAATGAATCCACTCCGTACGTATTGCGTATTTCCTTACATAATGATTCAATCCCCTGCCCGGGCAAGCTCACCAGGATCGTGTTTATCTTCCTGGCAGCAAGCTCCGTGGCCAGGTACTTTCCCAGTCCCTGGCTGGCTCCGGTTATCAACGCATATTGTTCTGTAGTATTTTCCATCATCATATCAAGGCATGCCTGGACAATTTTCTTTAAAGAGCCATTTATTGAGCAACTCTGATTACCATAAAAGGATGAAAGACAAGTCGTGGAACCCATCAATCAACAAAAGCAAATTCATGCTTTTACATAAGATACCGCAGGTTCTGACCATGATAAATGGATTCAAGAAGATATCTGCTTACCCCGGGCATCTCAAACCAAATGACCCAAACAAATATAAGAAATGTAGTTCTATTATGAGAAAAAACCTTAACCCGGTTTTATCTTTTTATGAACTTAAAAAAATAATGAAAATCAATCTGAAACAGATAGCATTGTTTTTATCTGCGAAACTTATTTTTCAGACTCACAACCCTGATAAATGCATAAAATGAAGTTTTTATACCTGAATAACGTATAAAAAGCAGCCTGTATCAAGCACCATAAAAAAACCGGACTGGCACCAGTGGCCAGCCCGGCATTATGAACCAAGACCTAATCCAAACCATGTAACCATAAAACCATTCTCAAATCATAACATGTACTTCTGTATATTTTTCGGTCCTTCCAAAGATTTCGGCAGAAATATCAGGGGGCAAATCCATGGAAGAAGTTTCATACACTTTATCTGTGCCAGTCTGACCGTAAACGACCATCCCTTTAGTGCTGCTTTTACGCACTAAAAATTTCACATTGCAAAAGCTAAAAACCAGGTTCCCTTCCTTGTTAAAATCTGCTTCTCTGAGCAAAACAGGCAAAAACCTAATAGATCCATCTTGCACCTGCAATCCCACTTCATGAAACCGGCTTAACACATCTTCCTTCACCTGACCGGTGAGGCCGGGTTGCTGTGCGCCCATCATGGAGGGGGTATGGGAATAGGGATCTGTGGGGAAAGCGCCATAGTTGGCGGGTTTTTTATGAACTCCAATCCCCTCCTTTATGCGGTAGTAAAATTTCTTCAATGGAGCAAGTTCCTGCTCACTATGCCCATTGCGGACAAACACGGTAATGTTTTCACCCAGCGCAAGTAACAACTTGGAAACCATATGCCAGTAAATAGAGCCCAGCCCTTCATATTTATAAAAACAACCTGAACGGCCGGTAAACATCCGGTGATTGAACACCGACTCATAAATCTCCAACACTTTATTTTTCTCGGTTCGGGTATATTGTTGCTCTGGAAACTTTTCCAGTTCTTGATCCAGCATATTGGCATTGCGTAAGTCAGCACCAAAATGGTAATCTCCTGAAATATCCTTTCTCACGATATCTGTTCTACCCGCCTTTAACAAATCCTGGAGCAGATATGACTGGTTGAGCAACTCTTCGGGGATAATGTTTTTTTCCATAAATCCCGGCAAATCGCGAAAAGGATACAGCATAAAACTGTTTTGATCCTCACGATAAAGCTCGCTGGCAAAAAGTGCTTCCATCAATGCCCTGGTTTGCTCCGGATCTGGCAGCCCGCTGTTGAGAAGGGCAGCCTGACCTTCCAGCATGAGATAAAGGTGCTGAACAGTAATTTTTTCATCCCCAAACTCAAGCAGGTTGTAAGAGTGGTAAAGTTTATCTTCTCGCTGGTTGTGGGCGATAGTTTGATACAGGTAATCCAACACAAGTTGGTAGAAGGCAAGAAGCTTGTCTCCCGCCAACACTCCACTTTCACCGGAAAATCCTCCATATACTGACTCACGGTAAGTTGAACCTGCATAACCCAGCTGATCGGTAATCTTCTTACGCATTTCATCAGAAAAACCTTTGTTAAGCAGAGGCTTATGGCTTTCCAGGACTCCGGCAAGGGCTATCAGGAAGCCATACACCTCACTTGAAAGATGATACTCCTGGCGGCTTTCTTTTTGGGTTATTTCCATCAAAAACAACAGCATGCGCCGCAAATGATACAAAGTAACCATGGATGCACCATTGCCCACCAACGCGTTGTTAGCATCATTCCACTCCGGACGTTGGGTATTAAGCCAAATTCCGGCATCAGGGACAAAGTTGCTGACTTTGGTCAATAAGCTCACCAGAATCTTTTCGATAAAAGTAACATGCAAGACATCTCCATTATCAAGGTGGATGAGTTTGCCATCATTTCCTTCTTCCCTGCTCCTTTCAACCAGGTGTTCATGCAGTTGCCAGTCAAAGACAATGGTGTCCTGCGGGTTTTTAAGAATCTCCTCATAACTTTTGATGCGATAAGGCACCCTGGCGTACACATACATTGGTTTGTTAAACTTTTGAGCCAGGCTTCCCGGGAAGAACTTTTCCTGCAACTCCATCAACCTCAGTAAGTAAATCACCTGGTGATCGCCCCAGTAACCAATATACGCCCATGGGTTGTCAGGCTCGGGAACTTCCCAGTCAAAGCCATCTCTTGTGATACGATATGGGTTGTACCCATCGGCGGTGGAAGCATTCAAAAACCTTGTAATCATGCCAGGCAAAAAGCCGGGAAAAGAGAAAGCCAGGGCCTCCCAGTTTTGAAAAATATCACGCCAGTTCCCCTGATAGTTTAATGATGGGTCTCCATCACTGTCTTTTACGCGGATATCAAAAAAGTTCCACGGACGGCTGGGATCGCCATGGCGGCGACTGAAGCTCAAGGGAAGGTACTCCAGTGTTAAACGCAACAAATCATAATCCTGGCCGGATTCGGCGAGTTTCAACAATTCCTTGAACTGCACGCGGGGCTTTGTTCCCTCAAAATGTGTCTTCCACTTGTTATATTTCCGGGAACTGGAACTTTTAATATGGGCCAGAAAATCGTTGATCTCCACATATTCATTCTGCTCAAAAACCCCTCCCCGCATGATATTAAACATCACATTGGCAAAATGCCTGCGATCATTCATCGGATCCCCGGTATCTTGTATACCATCGGCAAGAGAAACCAACTTCTTCAATCGCCGGGTGTTTAACTGTACACTGTTTTCAATATACGCTCCCGGGTTTTTAAGGTCCTGCAGCTTTTGCTGCAAGGCTGTAACATCCGTGCTGTCTTTGGCCACATCGGCAAGCATATACCAGTGCATCCCTTTTTTTCCCTGCAGGTTGATTGTTGCATGCACAATGTAAGCGGTTTTTTGCCCCAGCACCTTCTTCCCTGCTTCCGGAATCTCACCCTGCCGGATAGCATCCAATGGCCGGGGGCTCAGTAACACCTTAGGTTTGGGCAGGCCGTAACTCCATACAGTATTTGAACGAAGCGCTTCGCTGGGTTCAGCACGATCCACAGGGATTGAAGACATATAAAAGAGAGCCATCTCACTGTCTGGCAGAAACTCACCCACCTTATAAGCATCCATCAGGGTGCTCATCATACTTTGTGTTTCACGGGTAATGCCAAAGGGCAAAACATTGAGCAGACCATCGGTTATATCGGCTTCCACCCCTTTATCGGAGAGGTTTTCCAATCTACTTTTTCGAACCCATCCCAGCTCATCACTGTTCATCCAACAATAGCTAAAGGACAACTCCAGATCATGGTTGATTTCTTCAAAGATCACCTTGTTGCCGCAAGTGTTTTTATATAGATTTCGTTGAATACGATATAATCCGTTTTGGCACTGCGAAAAAGGTTCCCATAATTTTAGTTGTTGCCCTTCTTTGAGCCTCACAATGGTTTTGGGTCCGGTATTATAGCCATTCTCATGAATTTTATCATCCGTTTCATAAGGAAACAATGCATTGTTGTAGTTTTGCCGGCCTGCCGTGAGCCCTCCCTGGCTTGAGAGATACATCCAGAGATCACTGCTGCTTACAATACTCATAAAAAAAGGTTGCATGAGATTGTAATTTTCAATGCAGTACATAGACTCACCCTCCCGGTCTGTTAAAAAACCTTTGGGTTCACCCGACTGAAGGTATAAGGGTTTATCGGCAATATGTGGCATAATACCTGACTTCATTCTTGATTTATTTTTTTTGTGTTTTTCAGCAATTATTGACCCTTTAATGGATTCTATTCCTTTATCATTTTTTCGTGAAACCCATGCTGCCGGCCACCCAAAAGACTTTTACCCTGAAAGCCTTTTGGGTTTAACCCTGACCGACAGCTCCCATTCATCAAAAAAAACAACACTATGTAATGAAAAAGAGAATACTGCACCCTGGATAGGTTTTATTATTATCAACCCGATATACCGTGGTTGTTGATCATTTTTTTAATTCACATAAAAAGGGATATTCGCCGTACCGGCATTATTGTGTCCATCAGAAACATATACCAGGATTCGGAAAGCTCCCTCCCTGTCTGGCGCTCTGAATTTCACCTCTGAAGTGCCGGTAGAAAGAATGAGTCCTTCAATGGTTTCAGGACGGGGTTCAAAATCTCCACCATCGCTTAGCTCTTCGGGCTCAGGCATTACTTCTGC
This sequence comes from Bacteroidales bacterium, assembly GCA_007131245.1. Lineage (GTDB taxonomy): Bacteria > Bacteroidota > Bacteroidia > Bacteroidales > UBA7960 > SKVR01. Next base: position 1,197 of record SLQX01000144.1, on the reverse strand, counting down.
CCTTACATCAAGGTCACCTTTATTGGGGTGCTCTACAGTGATACGTACAACATATTCACCATCTTTGTCAAGCATTACATCATCAAAACGGCCGCCATGTCCTTCGATGGTGATATCCTTCATTTTGGGCGCCATGTTATCGGGCCATTGGCCTGACCAGTAATACTCCATCACATTGATGGCTTCTGTTCTTTCACCGGCTTCGGTGAACAAGCCATACCAGGACGGGGTTCTCTCTTGCTTTTGACCCCACAGGAAAACATAAGACCCCATGCAGTTGTCTTCATCAGCCAGGATGGCTTTTTCATAGCGCTTCTTGATGGCTTCAGCCTTTTCGGTGGATGTCTGCTCAATGGGTGAGCCCCAGCTTGTTTCGGGCATCTCCCAGTGACCGGTGGCACCCCACTCGGTTACCAGGTAAGGACCTTCAAAATTAGCTTCTGCTATCCTTTCTTCAAGGTTGATGATATCGCCATACATCTGAACAGAAATAAAGTCAAGGTCGGGGGCGTTTTCAGTAATGTAAGCCACCTCTTCTTTGCCAATACCTGCCAACATGGTGGTGGTAACATGGTTGCCATCCACCTCTTTGATCATCCGTGCAATATCGTTCACAGCATCCCATACTTTTTTGTTGGTGTAGCGCAGGTTGAGCTCATTGCCTATTCCCCATCCCAGCAAAGCCGGATGATCTTTCAACTCAACAACCTCTTTTCTCATCTGTTCCAATTGGGCTGCAACGGCTTCCTCATCGTCATAATCAAACCCATGACGCTCACGTGCCAGGTCCAGTCCCATCATAACCATCAAGCCATGTTCCCAGGCCTCATCCAGCACTTCCATGCCCGTCTTCTGGCTATTATCCGTGCGCCAGGTGCGGATAGAGTTTCCACCATGTTCTGCTACCTGGTAGCAAGGGCCAAACTCGCAACCGGCTCCTTTTACAAAAAACGCTTCACCATTTACGAACAAACGGTATTGACCATCCACCTGCTTGAGTTCAACATGTGATGGGCCTTCGGCAAGGTAACCCTCCTCCGGTTGCTGCTCTGCATTACAAGCAAAAAGCAGCAATGTCATTATAATAATCACGATATGTTTCATAGTTCCCATTTTTTATTTAATTAGTTTTGACTCCAGTTCTTCCAATGATTTTCCTTTTGTTTCGGGTATAAATCGCCATACAAACAACAGGGT
>SLQX01000005.1 GCA_007131245.1 Bacteroidales bacterium | reverse complement strand
CGTAAATTTTTTTTATGGCACCGCTAAACACCCATGGGTGCATCCTTTTGATGGCTTCGTCCTTGCCCGACTTTAAAATTACTTTCGTTTTATCCTGCATAAGGCTATTCTTTTTGCATTTGGTTTGACGAGTGCAAAATTAGTGTTCTGATTTAAAAGAGGGCAAAAAAGATTACTATAAGTCTGAAATGTTTATACCTCCATGTGAGCAGCGGGATTTTTTATGGTTTTAAATACTTTGTTTACCAGCGGTGGACGGATTTAGATAGTCAGGTCATTAAATGCCTCTGAGGGGTTTTTGATGAAAAAACGGTAGGGAAGTTTTGCATGTTCTTTTGCATAATCAATGCCTATTCGGGGGCTGGTGGCTATGCTTTCTTGTGTAAAGGTTACTCCTTTATCCTCGATCCAGATTTTGCTCCCCTGCAAGTCAATGCTATCCAACTCAGTTGTAATCCCCAGGGCTTTTGTCAGTTTTCCCGGGCCATTTAATGCCAGGGGAGAGGCTTTTCCTGTGCGTTTCTCCATAATCCCGGTTCCATGAGTAGGCACGATAGCCCTTATAAGTATGGCATGGGGTATGCCCTGTTTTTGGGTTACTATGTTAAAAAGATGATGAATCCCATAACAAAGATAAATATAAGCTTTGCCTCCTTCCTGGTACATGGTTTGGGTGCGTCGGGTTCTTCGGTTATTCCAGGCATGTGAAGCTTTATCTGTAACTCCAAGGTAAGCCTCTGTTTCTGTAATTATTCCTCCGCTGAAGGTATTCTTATTTAAGCGGGTAAAGAGATATTTACCCAGGAGGTTTTCTGCCAGCCACAGGGTATTGTTCTCAATGTAATAGGATTGCTGAAGTTTTGCCATGAAACCTGCAGGTATTTTTCTTATAAAATTGATTGGAGCAGCAAAGTTGACGCGCAGAAAAGGTTTACTCAGCGTTCTGCATGGAAAAAGTAAATACAGTTCCTATTCCGGGAGAGCTTTCAACCCATATTTCACCCCCCATTTTTTTGACCATATTACGGGCAATGAGCAATCCAAATCCGGTGCCTTTTTCACCGGCAGTTCCTTTGGATGTATGCCCGGTATCCAGGGTAAAAAGATTATTTACAACCTCTGCAGACATTCCCACACCAGTGTCTTTTACACTTACTTCTACCATCCCGTTATTCTGGCGGGAGGCCAGGATAACCTTACCGTTTTTGGGGGTAAATTTAATGGCATTGGATACCAGGTTTTGGGTGACCGATATGAGCATTAGTTTGTCCCCATATGGGTATATTCCTTCCTGAAGGTGGTTTTCGAGCGTGATTTCCTTTTTGGTGGCAATACCCGACATGAGTTTAAAGATCGGCTCCAGCTCTTCTTTGAGGTTAAAAGACATGGGTTCATAGGAAGTTTTACCCAGTTCCATACGCGACCATTTGAGCAGGTTGTCAACCAATGTATAGAGGTCTTTGCTGGAATCATGGATGATTTGAAGAAAATTATTGACTTCCTCCTTTTCCATCATATCATATTCTTCCAAAAGCATTTGGGTGTATCCTTTAATGCCCAGGAAAGGGCCCCTCAGGTCGTGTGATATAATAGAAAGAAATTTATCTTTACTGGCATTGAGCTCTTTAAGTTCTTCCGCATACTTTGAGAGCTTTTCCTGGGTTCTTTTTCTTTCCGTTATATCGCGGGCAACAGCCACAATAATTTTATCCTCTCCAATGGTTGTAATTCGCAGATAGACCTCCACCTCAATAATTTCTCCATTCTTTTTCTCATGTTTAATCTCTGTGGTATATCCATTTTGGACGCTTTTTAAGGACTGGTTGCGGATTTTTTGGACCAGGTCCTGAGAGTATGCGGGGTTTATATCTTTGGGTTTCATTCCTATGAGCTCCTCGCGATTATATCCCAGGTTTTTGCATGCGGTATCGTTGACATCTAAAAAATAACCAGTATCATAATCAAGCAGGAAGATATTGTCTATGGTGCTGTCTATGGCAGCTCTGAATCGCAGTAGTTCTTTTTCTAGTGTTTTTCGTTTGGAGATATCAACAATTACAAGGCGTATGAAGGGTTGGAGCGAAGAGCTTTCAAAATCCATCCTGGCCTGAAGCTGAATGAATGTGTAGTTGTTTTCAGAGGTTCTGATTTTTGTTTCTCCTGTATGCAGTTGCTTACGTTCAATAACTTCCCTGATAAAAGAGGTAAAATCTTCCTGAAATTCCGGATGGATATATTCGGAAAGATTCTGACCTACTATTTTCTGTGCCGGATAATGAATTAAAAAATCAGAGGAATAGTTGGCTTTGATGATTTCGGTGTTGCTGTTAATAAGAAAATAGCCCACCGGAGCATGATCAAAGAGTTCATAGAACCATTTATTTGACTTTTCAAGTTCGAGAAATAACTGTATGAGTGTATCTTGAGACAGTTGTTTTTCTGCTTTCGGGATTTTCTGTTCTCCGGATGTTAGTTGCTGTGAAGTAGTATCTTGCTGTTTATGCAGCTTTTGTACAACCTCTTCCGTTTTTCTTCTTAATTCATTACTCATAGTTCAATATTATTTAGAGCAATCAACAAAATAAATCAAAAATCCTCATAACTATAATGAAATTTCCTTAAATATGTTGCCATTAGTTTTAAATAAGGAGGGGAATTATATGCTAGGCTACACCATTTTCTGCATCCTTATGTCAATTTATAGACATAGCAAAACAATCTGCGTATTTGTTGATTTTTTGCAGATTGTTTTGGAAATGGGTCAGTCAGGTAAAAGATTTGTGCTTTACAACTTTTTCATATACCAGCGGGTTACCATAAGTAATTACTCCACTCCCATTGTTTGATGTGGCAAAGTCTCCTATGAATATATACAAGAAAAGGAATCAAAAGAGCTCAACAGAGATGTTTTGAATAAAAGCAGTGTAAGTATATTCTTTACCAATTTTCACCTCCGAAAGGGTAAGCAATACGGGTAATTCTTCTCCGGCCTTATTTATGAGGCTTACTTCTGTTCTGCTTCCCTTCAGATGGTTATTCTCTGAGGTTAGGAACTTTATTACTTCACCCTCTTTAACATTATTGTGGGGAGGGGGAAGCAATACTTTGACATTTTTACCCAGCACTTCTTTACGGTCTATGCCCCAAAGCTCTTCGGCTGCTTTGTTGAACAGCTCTATTTCTTCACTTTGGTTGATGGTAACAATGGCGTCGAGAGCACCTTCCAGCGTTTTTTCGTTCCTGACTTTTACAGACTCTATTTCTTCAATATGCTGCTGTGCTTTAGCTTTAAACTCCTGGTGTTGCTTTTTGATTTCTTCTTGTTGTTTAAGCAACTGTTCTTCTTGTTTTTTGAGCAGTTGGTTTTGCTTTTCGTTCTCCAGCTCCACTTGTTTTCTCTGGGTTATATCCGAAGCAAGGTAGATGACCTTGGCCACATCACCATACATGTCCCTTACGGCATTGTAAGTACCCTGAATCCATTTTTGCTGCCCCGAGGAGCAGGTGATGTTGAATTGGGTTTCATAAGGAACACCTTTAAGAATATTGTCCCAGATGCTCTTAAAACTTTTATCTGTGCCTTCTTCCAGAAAGTTATATACCGACATGCTTTTTAACTTCTCTTGAGGTATTTCTGTACATTCTATAAACTTGGTATTGGCATCACTAACACTGCCATCGGGAGCGTATTCAATTTTTAAGTTATTTTTATTGAGTGCATCTATCTGGGCTTCATAGTCCAGGTTCTGTTTCTTTTGTTCGGTAATGTCAATTCCCAGGAACAAAATTTTCTCAATGGAGCCATCCGAATTTCTCACACAGGTGTAAGTGGCCATCGACCAAAAATCCTTTCCCTGTTTGGTGACATGTTTCATATCACCCTCAAAATGTCTACCCCCATTGGCAAGACTATCCCAAATTTCGAAAAACCATTCTTTGTCTTTGTCATGGATGAAAATGGAAATGTGTTTGCCTTCCACCTCCTGGTTACTGGAATAGCCCAATTTATTTAAAAACCGGGTATTTGCATACAGCAAGGTTCCCTGGGTGCTGTACTCGGCCCTGACCAGGGTGTGGTTTACAGCATTGGTAAAGTTGGCCAGTAGCTCTCCCTGCTTGGCGGCTTCCTCTTTGGCATAGCTCACCTCCTCCATGTTGCGGCGCATTTCATCTTCCTGCGATTCAAGTATTTTTGCCTGTTCTTGTGATTCCTTGAGCAGCCGGGCTGTTTGCAGGTTTATCTTTACACTTGAAATAACTGAGGCTATGCTTTCAGCCAACTTTTCCAGGAAGTCTATTTCAAATTTCTCAAAAACTTTTAATGAAGCCAGTTCGATAACTCCGTGAACTTCATCGTTTACTTTCAGGGGTACCATTACCAGGCAGCCTGGTTTGGCTTCACCCAGCCCGGAGGTGATTGTAACATGTTCATCCGGTATGTCGGTTAAAAAGATGGTTTCCTGTTCCAGGGCACATGCACCTACCAGTCCTTCTTCCCACTCAATCCGTTTTTCAAGAAATTTCTTACGGCTGTAGGCATAACATGCTGTTAGTTCAAAATGCTTGTCTTTTTCGTCATTGTCGTTTATGATAAAAACTCCTCCCTGTTTGGCATCTACGTAGTTTACCAGGTTGGAAATGATGTTATAGGATAGTTCATTGATATCATCGTTGTCCTGCCGCAGTATGTCAGCAAATTTGGCAAGACCCTGGGTAACCCAGTTTTGTTGTTGCTCCTGCTTTCTGCGGCTTTCTTCTTCTTCTTTGTTCTTTTTGAGGTAGTCACGTAACTTGATGAGTGAAGTACCGATGCGGTCTTCCTCATGGCTGTCTTTTTCAAATTGATAATCTACCTCTATTTGTCCCGAAGAGAGTTTTTCTGTAAAGTTAAGTATCTTTCCTGTGAGCTGGGTCTGTTCATCGGCATTTTTCTGAATCTGAAGGTTTTGCCTGGCAGAATTTTTGCCCATATAGTATGCAACCAACACCAGCAGCAGGGGAGAAAGATAAGAAAGATATATAAGCTTGTTTTGCTGATGCACAACCACAAGGCTGTTAAAGTTCAGGGGAAGATTGTGGTAAATGATTTCAAAAATGATGGATGCCAGCGGAATTATAAACCCTATGATTACACCTGTTATGATAAACTTTGTGATAATTTCCCTTTTTGTCATCGTTTTCATAGAAATCTTATAAATATTAAAATGATTGATACGATACTTTGCTTTGGTGCGCGCTAGGCACAGACTCCAAAATTATAAATTTTATGATGGCTTTGTGCTAATCAAATTATCTTTTTTCCCCGGTTTATTATTTCATTTATTTAAAGCTGGATTTTAAAAGGCTATGAATCCTTTTTGTGTTGTTAACAATGGTTTAAAGATGGGGGTTATTTTTGAATGAAACGTACAAGTTTTACGGAAAATCTACTTGATTTCTCACTTAACAGGTAAATGTATCATAATCTGATCTTCCAGCGTTGCTTTAAGTGTATCTCCCGAAACTACAGGACCAACGCCTGCCGGCGTTCCCGTAAAAATGAGATCCCCTATTTTGAGGGTTACGAACTGCGAAACATAGGAAATAATTTTTTCAAAGTTGAAAATCATCATCCCCGAATTCCCCTTCTGAACCACTGTATCGTTTTTTGAAAGGGCAAAATTGATATCATACAGGTCTTTAAATTCTTCTTTATGGATAAAAGTACTCACGGGGGCTGAGCCATCAAAAGCTTTGGCTATTTCCCAGGGTAGTCCTTTTTGTTTACAGATGGTTTGCACATCACGGGCGGTGAAGTCTATGCCTATTCCAATATGTTCGTAGTAGGTATGTGCAAACTTCTCCTGTATATGCTTTCCCAGTTTGTTGATTTTTAATACCAGCTCTACCTCGTAATGAACATCCCTGGAAAAATCGGGATAAAAAAAGGGTAACCTACCCCTGATGAGGGCCGTTTCCGGCTTCATAAAGAATACAGGCTGAGAGGGGACGGGGTTGTTTAACTCATGCGCATGTTCAATATAATTTCTCCCTATGCATATTATCTTCATTCCCTTATAACTTTGTAATAAAACTGTAATTGACTGAACGTTACGCTCAAAATTTGCCATTACGGCATCCGGTCATTGATGGAATATCCGCAGGTCTGTGCTTGGAGCCAAATGAGTCAATAAAAAACTGGAGTATCATGTTTTACGCTTGTGCACAAGTTGATCAGGCGTTAAAAAAATAAAACTTTCTGTGGCGAAAGGTTATTTTTTGATGATCATATTGGAGTTTTCCAGTGCCTTGAAACGAACCTCTTTGACAATATTTTTTGTGGATAAGGGGAAATCTGCATTCATTATCCAGTCATAATACTGGGGTTGCTTTTGGAAAACTTCCTCCAGGGTTTTGCCTTTAAATTTTCCAAAATTAAAGCTTTCTTTGCCTTTGGCATTGTAAACGATATGGCCAACAAGGTCTGCATTGCGATGATTGTAAGAAAACTTGTAGAGTGCTTCCATGTCATTTTTTACCGGTTTGCTTGCTTTCCCGTCATAATCGATGTATTCGGTATCTTCATACCGTTTAATTTGAGAAACCAGTATTTCGTAGGTTGCCAGGGTGTCGGCCTCAGCGGTGTGAGCGTCTACCAATTCTTTTCCGCAATAAAACTTATAGGCAGCCCGCAAGGTCCGGGGCTCCATTTTGTGAAAAATGTTCTGTACATCCACCAGGTTTCTGTTTTTAAGGGAAAAATCAATGTCTGCTCTCAGAAACTCTTCAATGAGAATAGGGATGTCAAATTTATTGGAGTTGTATCCGGCAAGGTCACAGTCTTTGAGAAAATCGTTCAGCGATTTGGCTACTTGCTTAAAATGGGGTTCATCAGCTACATCAGCATCTGTTATGCCATGAATAGCCGAGACCTCGGCAGGAATTGGAATGCCTGGGTTGATTTTTCTCAACCTTGTTTCTGAAGTGCCATCGGGCTTAAGTTTAAAGATACAGATTTCCACAATCCTGTCCTTTACCACATTGGTACCTGTGCTTTCAATATCAAAAAAAGCGATGGGGCGCTTTAGGTTCAGCTGCATGAAGATTATTTTTTAGGTTTTGTGCATGAATTGAATTGCGAAATTAAGAAAAAACATCCATCTAGCTGGAAAAACCACAGCCGGGTTTTCAAATCCCCTGTATCAGCCGATAAAAAAACAGGCTGCTTCATGTATATGGGCAGCCTGCTTTCTCACCTTACGTTTTTAATAGTTCAAAACCTATACGGATTGATTCACATCCCAGTTTTGCAAGTATTCACCAATACGTTTCAGTGCCATGCCTCCGAGCGCTCCGTCGATAATCCGGTGGTCGTAGGACATTGACAGATACATCATACTCCTGATGGCAAGGGTGTCACCCTGCTGGGTTTCCAGCACCACCGGTTTCTTTTTGATGGCCCCGGTACCCAAAATGGCTACCTGTGGCTGATTGATGATAGGTGTGGCAAAAATGGTGTCAAAAGTTCCCAGGTTGGTGAGGGTAAATGTTCCCCCTTGTATTTCATCGGGTTGAAGCTTATTATTGCGGGCCCGGTTGGCCAGGTCATTAACACTTTTGGCCAGACCCAACAAGCTCTTGTGGTCTGCATTTTTGATTACCGGCACGATAAGATTACCGTCGGGCAATGCAGCTGCCATTCCAATATTGATGTTTTTCCGCAGGATGATATTATTTCCACTTAGGCTGGAATTGAGCATGGGGAAGTCTTTGAGGGCTTTTGCTATGGCCCATACAAAAATGGGAGTAAACGTTAATTTTTCGCCTTCCTGTTTTTCAAAGGATTTTTTGTGTTTCTCTCGCCAGCTGACAAGGTTGGTAACATCTATTTCTACCACAGATGTAACGTGTACGCTGGTATCCTTGGAAGCCACCATATGATCCACAATAAGTTTACGCATGCGGTTCATTTCAATGACCTCATCACCGCTTTCGGCTTTTACTTGGGGTGCATGGGCCGTTTTGGTTTTTGATGCAGAAGGAGCAGATGCTTTTCCTGCAGAATGTTCTGGCTGGATTTTCCCGGTGTCTTTGCGGTCCTGTCGTTTTTCCAGGTAGCTGAGCAGGTCATCCTTGGTAAGTCGATTGTCTTTGCCACTCCCTTCTATTTGTTCGAGTTCATCCATGCCAATATCTTCTGTTTTGGCAATATTGCGCACCAGGGGAGAGTAGAACCTCCCTGAAGCACCTTTGGCTGTAATGGTTTCAGCAGCTTGTTCGGTTTTGACCTCCAGTTCTGCTGGCTGCGCTTGCTGTTGGTTTTCCGTTGATGGCCTGTCATCCTGTTTCTTCTCTTGTGCATCTTCTTGCTCATCTCCATCTATGCTGAGGGTGGCAATCACTTTCCCAATTTCTACCACATCACCTTCCTCAAAAAGAAGCTCCTGCAGGGTACCTTCAACCGGGGAGGGAATTTCAGAGTCTACTTTATCAGTGGCAATTTCTGCGATGGCTTCATCTTCAGCTATTGTATCACCAGGTTTTTTCAACCATTTGGTAATGGTGGCTTCTGTTATGCTTTCACCCAGCTTGGGCATTACAATTTCAAACTGTGCCATGTACTAATTGATTTATTTTGTTATATGATGTTGCGTATTTTGTGTTTTCTATCCTTTGTGTTTTTGATGTCCGGGTAGTAAAATCATTTCACAGGCCGGTTGGATTTGAAATTCATTAAAACAACAAAAAATAGGTGAAAAAGTTTGACATGCAGGGGGCATCTTTACTTGCGCCCCAGCATCCGAAACCCTTTACGCAAAATCTTAAAATCATTTTCGAGCCTGTAATCTTTGGCGTAGAGGGTGTTAAGATTCATCAGGGTGGTAGGATCAAGAGTTTTGTTGGCAAATACATCGGCGGGATTGAGCACGGATGTTTTCAATGACGGCAATTGCTTGTTTTGGGCTCCCGGGTGGTATCCAACCCATGATTTACGGTTAAAAACAACCCAAAAAATGTTTTTCAGAAGACCTTTAGGATGTTTTACCAAAAACAATTGCAGGGGGAAACTTACCAATAAACAACCTGCAATAAGCAAGTCGAATAACCTTTTGTTCCTCTTATTGGCTGCCTGGTTAATGGTATTAATGTCGACGGTGAAAAAATCTCCAAAAGTGTCGATGGAGTTACTCCCGATAATAAATAAGCTTTCAGGGGGCGCTATTTTGAAACTCACGGGTTTGTTTCTTAGTACCGACATCTGAGAAATTATGGCTTGTGATGAAATTTCATTGGCACAAAAAATGATTTCATTGATGTTATAAACTTCGATGATTTCATTAAGCTGGTTGATATTACCCAAAAAGCCCTCTTCACCGGGTTTGCTGTTACTGCTGCTTACCAGGCCAATAAAAGCATTGCTCCCGCTTTGTCTAAGCATCATAGCTACCCTTTCGGGCTCAGTTCCTTCCCCTATAATGGCAATTCGCTTGTTGAGTTGTGTGCCCACATTGAGGTTTTTGTATTTAAGCAGGTGCCATGATATCCTTGTAAAAAGCAGGCTAACAATGGCCCACAAGCTGCCTAACAGAATTAAAGCCCTGGAGAAACGCAACGAAATGGGCAGCAGTGCATAAATAACAAGAATTATGATGGTTCCCAGTCCTATTCCTCTCACAATTCGAAAGAGCTTGACGGGTTTGTCGTACCCTCCGCTGACATAGACCGAAAACAGCCAAAGCACAATGTAACCGGGTACAAAATAATACATGAACTCAGGGGGATAATAATTTTGCTCAAAATTAAAAATATGCGTTTCCCAGTAATTGATAATATACAAAAAGCCACCGTATATAATTGCTGCATCCAGCAGGGGTGTAAATATTTTTTTCAGGAACCGGCTGAAAATAGCCAGCGCTGCTCTGAAGTATATGGCAATATGGATCAAAAAGGAAAAAACACTGGCGTTTTGGACCGAGAAATGTTTGCGGGCAAAAATGATCATGGCATTATAAAACACAAAAACGTAATTGATACTGCTTTTTTTTGTGCTTTCGCCTTTGTAATGAATGATGCGGGTGTGTGGGAAGTAATAATTCTTATATCCCGCCTGTGTCAGCCGGTATGAGAGGTCTATGTCCTCTCCGTACATAAAAAATGTTTCATCCAGGTAACCCGTTTTTTCAAGTGCTTCTTTGCGCATGAGCATGAAAGCTCCCGATAATACTTCTACTTGGTGAGTTTTATTGTGGTCCAAAAAACCCAGATGGTATTTTCCAAAGGTTTTGGATTTGGGAAACAGAGAGGAAAGACCAAAAATCTTGTAGAAAGCAACTGTTGGAGTGGGTAATCCGCGTTTAGACTCAGGTAAGAAGTTTCCTTTGCCATCAATCATTTTCACCCCCAGTCCTCCGGCATCGGGGGTTTTATCCATAAACTCTATAACTTTTTCAAAAGTATCGTCTTCCACAACGGTGTCGGGGTTCAGCAAAAGTATATATTCCCCATTGGCTTCATGTATAGCCTGGTTGTTGGCCTTACTGAAGCCTGTGTTTTCTTTGTTGGCAATGAGCCTGGTCCTGGGAAACTTTTCTTTTACCATTTGCACCGAGCCGTCAACCGAGTTGTTATCAACAACAAAGACCTCCATGGGAAGGTTTTTCCCAGCTATGAAAACCGATTTAAGACATTGTTCCAAAAAATACTTCACATTGTAATTGACAATAATAACGGATAGTTTCATAGGGGTTGCGACGTTATCATTTTTTGCTTGAAACATTTACCTGGTAGGGGGTGCGGTTTAAAATGGATCTACCCAATGTGACTTCATCAGCATATTCCAGTTCATCGCCAATGGCAATACCTCTGGCAATGGTAGAAACTTTGGCTGTTGAATCCTGCAGTTTCCGGTATATATAAAAATTGGTGGTGTCTCCTTCCATCGTAGTACTCAAGGCCAGAATGACTTCTAGTGTGGTGGTTTTTTTTACCCTGTTGATTAGCGGTTCGATATTGAGGTCGTCTGGGCCGATACCCTCCATGGGTGAGATAATTCCCCCCAAAACATGATACATGCCATGATATTGCCCCGTGTTTTCTATGGCAATTACATCTCTAAGGTCCTCAACAACGCAAATGGTACTCTTGTCGCGACGCGGAGAGCTGCATATATCGCATATTTCGTTGTCACTAATGTTGAAGCAACTTTTGCAATAGACCACCTGGTCTGCAAGATTGCTCAGGGCACCGGCAAAAAAATGCACCTCTTCGTTTTTTTGCCGCAACAGATGCAATACCAGCCGCAGAGCTGTTTTTCTGCCTATACCCGGCAGTTTTGAAAACTCATCCACAGCAGCCTGCAATACTTTTGATGAAAAATTTTCCACCTTGACGGAATGTTAGAATTCGTATTGTTTGGGTAAAATCGCATCAAAGATAATAAATATTAGAGGAAGCAATGCATGAAGCTTATAGCCACAAAGGCTGAACAAAATATTTACTCAATTGTTGGTCTTACTATTTTAGAAAAATAATTGCTGTAATATTTTTTTTGTATTTTAGACAATAATAACTCCTGTTTATAGAATGAGATTGATAAATAATTCATCGTTTAACCCTTAAATCACAACCAACGTTTATGGAAAACTACTTTATTTACCTTATCCCCGCAATCGGAGTTGCGGCTCTTTTTTTTACGCTTTATAAATCATCGTGGATTAATAAACAGGCCCAGGGCAGTGATAAAATGAAAAGGATTGCTGCCTTTATTTCGGAAGGGGCCATGGCTTTTATTAAGGCAGAGTATAAAATCCTGGCCATTTTTGTAGCATCGGTAGCCATCATTTTGGCAGTAACCACCGGCACAGAAACTTCTCATCCTCTGGTTGCTTTATCTTTTGTAGCCGGGGCTTTTTGTTCCGGATTGGCTGGTTTTATAGGTTTGCGGATAGCTACCAAAGCCAACGTAAGAACCACTCATGCAGCCCGTACCAGCCTCAATAGCGCATTAAAAATTGCTTTTGCCGGAGGAAGTGTTATGGGTCTGAGTGTTGTGGGCCTTGGTATACTTGGCCTTAGTATCTTATTTATCCTTTATGCCTTTATTTTTGGTGTAGATACCTTTGATAGCCTGAGTAAAGTTTTGTCAATTGTTACGGGCTTTTCTTTCGGAGCTTCTTCCATTGCTTTGTTTAGCAGGGTAGGAGGTGGTATTTTCACCAAAGCTGCCGATGTGGGCGCTGACCTGGTAGGTAAAGTAGAGTCGGGCATACCAGAGGATCACCCTTTGAATCCTGCTACTGTGGCAGACAATGTGGGTGACAATGTAGGTGATGTTGCCGGAATGGGCGCCGACCTTTTCGAATCCTATGTGGGGTCTATTATTGCTGCCATGGTGCTTGGAGCTTCTTTCCTTTTTACCCCTGCAATGGATAGTTTTGCCGGGCTATCGCCCATACTTTTACCCTTGTTTTTGGCTGGAGCTGGAATTTTTGCCTCCATCGTCGGGACTTTCTTCATCAAGGTGAAAGAAGGAGGAAACCCACAAACAGCGCTGAACATTGGTGAGCTGGTTTCGGCTGCGCTTATGGTGGCTTTTTCCTATCTAATTATAACCAACATTCTTCCGGAAAAGTGGGTTTTTAATGATTTGCTTTATGGAGTAGAACGAACCATTACAGCATTTAATATTTTCCTGGCTTCTGTAATTGGTTTGATAGCAGGGTTAATCATAGGTTATTCCACAGAATTTTTCACCGGGGTAAACTATCTACCTGTGCGAATTATTGCCCGCCAGTCTACTTCGGGAAGTGCCACCAATATTATTTCGGGTCTGGGAATAGGTATGTTATCCACTATTATTCCCATTATTACCATAGCAGTAGCTATTGTACTGGTATTTCACCTGAGCGGATTATACGGTATTGCCATTGCTGCGGTAGGAATGCTCTCCAACCTTGGAATTCAACTTTCAGTAGATGCCTACGGCCCCATTTCTGATAATGCGGGGGGTATTGCCGAAATGTCGGAATTGCCCGCCGATGTGCGTGAGAAAACAGACAAGCTTGATGCTGTGGGTAATACCACTGCCGCCATAGGGAAGGGGTTTGCCATAGGTTCTGCAGCTCTTACGGCCCTGGCTCTCTTTGGGGCCTATATGACAGCCGCCCAAATTACTACCATTGATGTGTCCAAATCCACAGTTATGGCTGCTGTGTTCCTGGGGGCTTTGATGCCATATGTCTTTTCGGCCCTTACCATCAAGGCGGTGAGTGATGCTGCACAGTCGATGATTGAGGAGGTGCGTCGTCAGTTTCTTACCATTGAGCCCTTGAAAAAGGCTCTGCAGGTGATGAAGAAAAATGCGGAGGAGGGCACCCACCAGAGTATGTGGAGCGATAAAGACCTTGAAATAATGAATGAAGCGGAAGGAACTCCTGAGTATGGAAAATGTGTAACCATTTCAACCCGTGCAGCTTTGCGCCAGATGATTCTTCCCGGTTTGATAGCTGTGTCGGTTCCGGTTATCATTGGCCTTTCTATGGGTGCTGAAGCACTTGGCGGATTGTTGGCCGGGGTTACGGTTTCCGGTGTGTTGCTGGCCATTTTCCAGTCTAATTCAGGTGGGTCCTGGGATAATGCCAAGAAACTCATTGAAGCCGGCATTACCTACAAAGGTGAAAAATTTGGCAAAGGCTCGGAGGCGCATAAAGCCTCTGTGGTGGGGGATACGGTAGGTGACCCCCTGAAAGATACCTCCGGTCCTTCGCTTAACATCCTGCTTAAGCTGGTATCAATTGTAGCACTCGTACTTGCCGGATCTGCTTTTTAATATGTCTTATATTGTTGATTTTATCATTTAAATTCAATTCAAATGCAAAAACTAATTTACGTGCTTACCCTGTTGCCACTGATTGGGTTTATGGAAAACAGCCAGGCTCAGGAGCATGAAATTGAGGTAACACAATTAGCTGATGGATTGCATCGACTTTTTGTGAACAACGCAGTAGCTGTGGTTGTATCGCATGGAGAGGACGGTGTGTTGGTAATTGATGCTGCTTATGAGCAAACAGCCGAAAGCCTGTTAAACCAAATAGAAGAAATATCTGATAAACCACTGAAATACCTTATCAATACGCACCTGCATGCAGACCATACTGGTGGCAACAAGGTTATTGGCCGCGATGCCGATATCATTGCCCACCCCAGCGTGAAAGATTATCTCTCCTCGGAGCAGCAAAGGGGTGATGAGGTACTTCCTCCTTTTCCCGGGTATGCTTTGCCCAATATTTTGGTAGACAGTAATAAAGATCTGGAGTTCAACGGTGAGGTAGTCCAGATAACCCACCTGGCTGGTGGGCATACCGGGGGGGATTTGATCGTGTACTTTCCGGATTCCCAGGTATTGGTAATGGGAGATTTATTATTTGCTGGTTTTTTCCCCTTTGTAGATACATCCAATGGCGGTAACCCCATCATTTATCTTGAAAATGTGCAACGGGTATTAAGTCACTTCCCTTTGCAAACTACCTTTGTGGGAGGGCATGGTTCGGTGTTTTCCTTTGATGAGCTGCAACAATGGCATGATGATTTAAATGCTACTTTTGCCGTGGTAGGTGAAGCAAAATCACGCGGAATGAGCCAGGAGGAAATGAAAAAGCAGCGAATACTTGAAGAGTGGGAAGAAATGGGAACGTTTTTTATTACCGAGGAGCGATGGATTGAAACATTGTATCCTTTTTTATAACGCATATTGGTGAAAAATAATAGCTTTATAACCCGGGAATGGTAGCCATTTCCGGGTTTTTTTTCTGCAGACCGATATTTAAAGAGCCTAAACAACAGTATGTTAATAATTTATTGCACACGTTTCCGTTTATAAAAAGCTTATAGATTTGTGATATGTATCATCAAATTTTAATATGAGTTAGAGCAGACGTTAAGTTTGCACAAGTTTTGTAAGTGTTGTGTTTCAAAGGGGGATGTGCCTCATTCCCGGTTTGTAAGATGGCCGGTAGTTTTCAAGGATTTATACTTTTCAACCTTAAATTAATGATCTACGGATGCATAAGAGATTTTTCATTGGGGTGGTGTTGATTATTTTTCAGGTAAATCTTTACAGCCAGTCTCAACAATTTACCATAAGCGGGTATGTTTACGAAAAGGGAAGTCGCGAAACCCTTATCGGTGTGCATGTATTTGCCTCTGAGCTTAAAGCAGGTACTACCAGCAACAGTTATGGGTTCTATGCACTCACAATGCCAGCCGGTAAAGTTCAGGTCGTTTTCTCTTATGTGGGCTACAAACAAGTTGTCAAAGAAATTGACCTCACCGGAAATATTCGCCTGGATATGACTTTGGAGCCCGCCATAGATTTGGATGAAGTAGTTGTTACTGATAAACGGTTGGAACGTCTTTCCCGTGACATACAAATGTCACGCCTTGACCTGCCTGTAAGCCAGGTAAGGAATATTCCTGCTTTGCTGGGTGAAAAGGATATGTTTAAAGTTTTACAACTGATGCCTGGTGTGCAGTCGGGAACTGAAGGAACCAGTGGTTTTTATGTAAGGGGAGGGGCCCCGGATCAAAACCTCATCATACTTGATGATGCTACTGTTTATAACGCCAGTCATTTATTTGGTTTTTTCTCTGTTTTTAATGGTGATGCCATCAAGAATATGCAGCTCTATAAGGGTGGGTTTCCAGCCCGTTTTGGTGGAAGGCTCTCCTCGGTACTTGATATCCAGATGAAAGATGGAAGTAAAGAAAAGATTGAAGGAGAGGCAGGTATTGGATTGATAAGCAGTAGGTTGACTCTTGAGGGACCTGTGATTAAAGAAAAAGCATCTTTCCTTGTATCAGGAAGAAGAACATACATCGATCTGCTTACAAGACCATTGATGCCTGATAATAGTTATGGTGGATATTTCTTTTACGATTTAAATGCCAAGATCAATTATGATGTCAATACCAATAACCGTCTTTTTCTAAGTAGTTATTTTGGGCGGGATAAGTTTTTCTTCAAAGACAAGTATTCAGATGAGTTTTATGAGGATGAAACAGAGGGTGGGCTTTATTGGCAAAATGCCACTGCTACCTTGCGCTGGAACCACCTTTTCAGCGATAAAATGTTTGCCAATGCTTCTTTTATTTTTTCCGATTACACATTAAGTATCTATTCGGAAGAAGCGTTTCGGGATTTGGAAGCAAATGAAACCAGTGCCTGGGCCATGCAATACAGTTCTGGGATACAAGATTTGGGCGTAAAGTATGATTTGAGCTGGCACCCCATTGCCAATCACTATGTGAGAGCAGGCTTTCAGGTTTTGCACCACCGCTTTACGCCCAGTGCAGTAGTTCTGAAAGATCAGGATATTGATCTTTTTGAGCATAAAGCAGAGGTTTTAAATTCACTGGAATCAGGCTTTTATATTGAGGATGAAATGCGTTTCGGAGACTATTTGAGCATCAATCCCGGTATTCGTTTAAGTCATTTTTACACCAACGGGAAGCATTATTTCAATGCCGAACCCCGTTTTGCTGCTAATGCGAAAGTAATCACCAACCTTGCGTGGAAAGCATCCTTTGCTTCCATGAATCAGTACGTTCATCTTTTGAGTACCACAGGTATTGGTTTGCCCACCGACCTTTGGGTGCCCTCCACCGATAGAATCAGGCCCCAGAAAACCTGGCAGCTGGCAAGCGGTTTTGCCTATGACTGGCTGGATAAAGATATTGAAATCTCGTTGGAGGGCTATTACAAAAAATCAGATGACATTATTGGTTACAGGGAAGGCGCTTCTTTTCTTTTGATCGATGATCCTTCCCAGGCAGATGACTTCAGCTGGCAGGACAACATCACCCATGGCGAAGCCTGGGCTTATGGTATTGAGCTGTTGATTCAGAAAAAGTATGGCAGGGTCAGTGGTTGGGTAGGATACACTTTGTCGTGGATAACTCACCGGTTTAATGCCCTGAATTTTGGAGAATCGTTTCCTGCCAGGTATGATCGCAGGCACGACTTGTCGCTTGTGGGTATTTATGAAGTTTCTCCCCAAATAACTTTTAGTGCAACCTGGGTTTATGCTACAGGTAATGTGTTTGACTTGGGTACAGGGCGCTTTCCGGTGATGGCACACCCTGTCAACCAGGATGTTAGGCAACCGCAAAATACCTGGTGGAATACGGCCAATGTATATGATAAGAAAAACAGTTTCAGGGCTGCATCTTACCACCGACTGGATGTGGGGATACAGTTCCACAAGGAAATGACTCTGTTTGGAAATCAGGTGCATCGCACCATAGAACTGGGTGCCTATAACGCCTACAGCCGCAAAAATCCTTTTTTCTATTATTGGCAATCCCGTCATCCTCACGAGGTGGGTGAGGGAGAAAATGGAAGGGAGTTGCGTAAACTTATGCAAGTTAGCGTATTCCCCCTCATACCATCTATTAGCTTCAATTATAAATTTTGATTATGCAAAAACGTTGGAATCAAAAACGCATAAATAGGATTCGAAATAATCTTTTGCGGGTGAGTGTATGGCTCGTTCTATTGATATTCGCTGGCTGTGAAGATTTTTTCACTTCAGAGGCCACCAATGTGGATATTCCCGGCAGTGAGCCGCAACTGGTGGTTTATTCCTTTCTCAGTCCGGGTGAGAAGTTAACCCGGGTACATGTTTATCGCTCTATCCCTTATACGATGAGCATGGATGATGTGGAACCCGTAAATGACAAGGCCAGCGTTTACCTTGCCCCAACAGGAGAAGCGTTTTACCAGTTGGAGTATAATGATTTACATAATTGTTTTGTTGCTGAATCCGACGAATTTGAAGTGCAGTACGGGCAGTCTTATTCATTAAAGGTGGAATCGTATCAGGGTGAAAGTGTTACGGCAAATAGTTTGGTGCCTCACACCAGGGAGATGGAGGTGGAAACAGAGCCACTTACCCTTCAATTGGTAGAAGACGATATATGGGATGAAGGACACTCTGTAAAACATATTCAGGTTGATTGGAAAATAACCCTTCCTGCAAATACCGGAGATGGCTTCATGAGAACCGGTGCTTACATGAAAAGATATATTTTTCACGAGGGGGATTCGGTGGCTGCGGATGTTCAGGTAAGCCAATTTGGATTGGAACGGGGACAGCCCTATTTTGCTGCCACAGAAAACAGAACCTATGCATTTAGAGCCAACAAATGGCGGGAGTCTTATGGTTTTTCCGGGGAGCATCAGGGTTATGACCCCCCGCAGGAAGAAGGTGAAGTAGTTGATTCTGTGTTTGTTTATGTTTTCCAGACCGATGAGCATTATTACAGGTTTCACAAAAGCCTGGATGAATATTTTTATTACGATGATGACTTTCCCTTTACCGAGGCGGTCTTTATCTACAGTAATATAAAAGGGGGACTGGGGGTTTTTGCAGGGTATAATCGTAAAGAATTTTACATTCCTTACCCCGATATTGAAAATCAACAGTAATTTTGCAGCTGTTTAGATTTTTTGCTGTCATGCAAAAGCCTGAAATCAGAAAAGCATGTATTCAACGAATTCCCTATAAAGCTTATGTCTTCAAATCTAATTCTATTTAGTTTCCTGATATACACCGTTATTATATTTGCGATCTCAAGAGTTACTGCAAGGAGAGCCAATAATGAAACATACTTTTTGGGCAACCGAAATTCCCCATGGTTTGTGGTGGCCTATGGCATGATTGGTGCAACATTGTCCGGTGTAACATTCATGTCGGTGCCTGGTCTGGTAGGCGATGAGGGGTTCTCCTATATGATGCTGGTATTTGGTTATGTGGGTGGCTACCTGGTTATTGGGTTAGTGCTTTTGCCTATGTATTACAAATTGAACCTTACCTCTATTTATACTTATTTACTAAAGCGATTTGGCTTTTCATCCTATAAAACCGGAGCCTTTTATTTTATTATTTCACGGCTGATAGGCACTTCTTTCAGGATGTTTTTGGTGGTAAATGTGTTACAACTTTTTGTTTTTGATCACTGGGGAATTCCTTTTAGTTATACAGTAGGGCTGTTCATGATACTAATCCTGCTTTACACCTTCCAGGGGGGCATCAAAACCATAGTCTGGACAGATACTTTGCAAACCACTTTTATGCTATCTGCAGTGATCATCACCATACTTATTATTGGCAGCACAATGGATTTGAGTTTGGGCGAATTGTGGCAAAGAGCATCCTCTGAAGGTCATACCCGCATGGTAATAACTGATGTCACCGATCAGCGTTTTTATCTTAAACAGTTTTTTTCCGGTATGTTTATTACCATTGTAATGACTGGTCTGGATCAGGATATGATGCAAAAAAACCTCAGCTGCCGTAATCTGCGTGATGCACAGAAAAATATTTTCAGTTTTGGTTTTATTCTGATCCCGGTAAACTTTATTTTCTTGTTTTTAGGGGCTGTGTTATGGATATATGCCGGTGAATATGGAGTTATTCCTCCACAAACTACTGACGACTTATTTCCCACTGTGGCCTTACATCACCTGAGTATTATAGCCGGTCTTACTTTTTTCTTTGGTTTGATATCCGCTGCCTACTCTAGTGCCGATGGTACTTTAACAGCACTTACAACCGTTTTTTGTGTTGACTTTCTTGGACTGAAACGCAAACCCAACATAACCGAAGAACGGGTAAAAAAAATCAGGTATTTGGTTCATATCAGTTTTTCTATATTGGTGCTGTTTATCATAGTAGGTTACAGGGCTATAAATGATGCAGCTCTCATCAGCAAGTTGTTTACTATAGCCGGGTATACTTATGGCCCGCTGCTTGGTTTGTATTTCTTCGGACTTTACACCCGCCGAAAGGTGATAGATAAATGGGTACCACTTGTTTGCATTGCTTCTCCTATACTGAGCTATGTATTAAGTATCAATTCCCAACAATGGTTCTGGGGATATAACTTTGGTTTCGAAATACTTATGGTAAATGGTTTGATTACAACTCTGGGGTTGTATATCCTTTCCAGGAACAATAAAAAGATAGCTAACAATTCTACTTATTACGATGAAAAACATACTTCATAAAAAACGCATCCCTTTTCTGGCAATAATTTTATCCGTACTGTTAATTGTAGGGTGCAAGAATGAAAAGAAGGAAGTAGTTACATTATACATTTATGCTTCCAAAGACACACTCCTGGTTGAAGAGAATGTATACAAGCAGGTACCGTATGTGATAAGTACCCTGCAAGTGAACAAAAACAAAACCATTTTAGAAAAAATGACTGTGATTGCCGACACTCTGTCCAAAGGCTATTTTAATAACCTGGAAATAGAGGTAAGCAGCTTTGACCAATTGCCAGAGGAGGATTTTGTGAAAATAAATCTTAAGGAACAATCTCAATATGATGGGCCGGGCTCCCTTCCATCGTACCAGTCTTGGTACGATTATTTCCAGGGGTCGTACGGTGGAAAAAATACCACAATTATTTTAAGGGAAAGTTTCCTTCAAAGAGATTACGAATCTAAATGGGTTGATGGCCTGGTGTTTTATTACCAGGGTAAACCTATGGAACCCATGGATCATCTATTTCTCAGAGGGCTGATAAGAAGGGATATGCGTGACCCAGTTTAAATAAATACATGAGGGTGTTTAATGGGAGTCACTGATTCTCCTGTTTTTAATCAAAAGCACATGACTGTATGGCCGAAATCAAAACCTTTCGAGCTCTTCAAGGTACAGGGTGTCCATAACTCTTCCTACCGGATACAGATTGTGCTGTTGGTCATAGTAGGGGGTTTGCTCATAAAACCAGGACAAAATGGCGTATGGGTTTTCAGCCATAGCGGGGTTTTTTTCCAAAACTTTTTCCAGTCTGTTTTTCAGTGAAGGATCGTTTGATAGCATTTCCCGGGCCATTTCCTCCATCACATAACTTTCAAAATACTCCACCCTTTCAAAAACAGCATTAAAAAATCCCCAATGAGCAAACGAACCGGGTGCCAATGGCTCCAGTGCATGAGCAATAATCCTGGCCTGGCGCTGCTCGATGGGTAAAATGATGGATTGTGCCGGGAAGTTGCGCATTTCAGTTAAAGCATTTACCTTAAAGGATGCCGTTTGCCGGCCTTCGGTGGAACGTCCGGAAAGCTCCACTTCGCTGAATCGGTATGTTTCCACTTCTATCTTTTGGGGTTCTCTCAGCTGGTACATTTCGATGTTATGAAGTGCAAGCCGGTCTGCAATATTTTTATAGGCTGGCGGTATGATATAGGCCGCGGGCAGATTAACATCCTCTGACACACGATGGGAGTTAAAATAGGGTACCTGGTAGGTTGTAGGTTGGGTGGAATCGTAAATAAACCAGTCACCACCACTAAGGGTGCTTTCTTTGCGAATGTATTCAACACCCAGAAAGTCGACCATCACAGAATCTGTGGTTGGCTCAAAAAGAAGAGGGAATGGTGTTTCTCTGAACTCCGGGGAGGCAGTATATTTATCAACCTTTTCTATAACTGATTTCAACGCTGTGTCATGGTGCAAAACATCCAGAGTGTGCAGTATCATTTGATGTGTCGCATGAACCCGTTCTTCATAAGGTTTAAGCATGTGTGTTTCTATCAGAAGTGCAGGGCGGTTCAGGTGGCTGACATAGCTGTTGGAATACATTGGGTTTCCTACCCAGCTACGAAGGCCTGAACGTGGATCATGCCAGGAACGGTAAGTAACATAAGGGAAAATCGGGTAGCCATCAGCCTCCATTTTTTCCTCAACCGCTGGCAGATATTTTTCTTTTTTCCAATTTACAAGCCTGTTATCAGTACCTCCATATATTTCCATGGCCCAGGTGAGAGTGTATTGATAATCGCCACCGTTAGTGGAGTGGGTGTCGATAAAGAAGTCTGGTTCCCAGTGGTGCCACAGCTTAAGAAAAGCCCTCATTTCTTTGGAGTCTGCTTTCAGGTAATCCCGGTTAAGGTTGATGTTACGGGCATTGGTACGCCATCCCATTTCTTTAGGACCATTTTGATTAATCCTGTTGTAGGGGCCAAATCGTTCATGACCATCTACGTTAACAATGGGAATGAACAAAATGGTTATGTTTTCAAGGTATTCTGTGTGCTTGCCATGAATAATCATGTCCCGAAATAGAATAAGTCCGGCATCCTTTCCGGCGGGTTCACCTGGGTGGATGGCTGCCTGGATCATTAAAATTTTATTTCCACTGGATTTAACAGTTTCAACAGTATTGTTACCGTTTTTATCAAGAATCAGCAGGGGCAGGTCACGGTTTTCATGACTTTGGCCAAAGGATGTAAAGTGGAGCAGGGAAGAGTTTGCTGCAAGCTTTTTACTAAATTCGATGGTGTTATTGTAGTCAGGTGTTTGTTGTTTTTGATGAGACTCATAGTAGGTTTTCCATGATGGTATGGAGTCAGCTGTTTTGAAAAAAAACAACAGGAAAAAACAAAGTACAAAAGGATTTTTTTTCATTGTTATAGGGATTGGAATTTAGGAGTGTAAAAATAGAAAAAGAAAACCTTCTTAATGAATCAATATTTACAAAATATCTCTAATTGACTTTTCATTCAGCCAGATAGTTGGTTTCTAAAACCAGGTTTAAGAAACATTAAATAACTCATACAGTGTGATGTTATAAATAGTTAATGTTGGTAGATGATCAAAGAATAAGTGCAAAATAAATTAGATCAAGAGAAAATGGCATTATAAAAAACGTGAAGTAGATGGTATTGAAAAATGTGTATTAGAAAAGATTTCTTGCTGCTATGTGGCTTTTTTCGTATATTTAAGGCAATTAAAATGACGTTTTGCAGTGTAATATTTAATAATGCAACATCAAAAAAAACACAGTTATGGAAGATAGATTGGTGACCATTGCTACAGATCATTATACAGCGGCTGAAATATTAAAGGCAAGGCTGGAAAGTGCAGGAATTGAGTGCTACCTGAAAGATGTAAACCTTTTGCAGGGGGCAGTTTCTGAGGGAGTTAAAGTTCAGATCAAAGAGTCTGATGTGGAAAAGGCGCTACGAATAATCACAGAGTTGAAAAGTGCCCAGGAAAAAAAGGAAGCCAAAGCCCAAAAAGAAATCCGTCGTATCCTGGTTCCTGTTGATTTTTCAGACTTTTCAAAAACAGCTTGCATTTATGCCCTTAAACTGGCTAAAAAGTATAATGCTGATGTTAAAATATTACATGTTTTTTATGCCCCAATAGTCGACTTAGTGCCTATCACTGATGCCTATTCCATACAGGTGGATATGGACATTAATTTGCGGGAAATGGAAGATCAGGCCAAAAGGAAACTGGTGGAGTTTGTTAGCGAGATAAGAGATATTGCATTCAAAGAGGGACAAAAAGATACTAAAGTCAGCTATTCACTGCGTGAGGGAATTGTAGAGGATGAAGTTGCTGCCATGGCCCGTGTTTACAAACCGGGGATCATCGTAATGGGCACCAAAGGAAAGGGAGAAAAGCAAAGTGATATTATAGGGAGTGTGGTTTACCGGGTTTCAGATAAAGCAAGAATACCTGTGCTAGCCATTCCCGAAAAAGCCAATTTGGAGCAATTTACAGATGTTCAAAATATTGTGTATGCTACAGATTTTGATGAAAAAGATTACATAGCCATCCGTATGCTCATTTATATTGTTTCTGCATTCAATGTGAAAATACATTGCGTGCATATTTCCAAAGGAGCTGAAGATAAGTGGGAGTCTGCAAAAATGCAGAGTCTCAAACAGTATTTTGAGCAAATAAGCAAAGATGTGCAAATTGAGTGTAGCTTTATTAAAGGTGATAATCCGGTGGCTAACCTGGAATCGTTTTGTGAAATGAACGAGATTGATATTATTGCTCTTACACACAGAAAAAGAGGATTGCTGCAAAGGATGTTCAAGCCAGGTCTTACCAAAAAACTCATCCATTCGGGCAATTTGCCGCTGCTGATTTTCAGAGCCTGATAGAACACGTATTTTTTTGATTTCTTTTCTGCCTTTAAGATGGTTATGGATTTCAATGCTTCACTTGTTGAATATACATGCCTGACAGATCATTTACTAATGTTGCAAGCTGAAATGAGAAACATTTTCTGACAAACATTTTTGTTTAATTTTCGTTTTCCTGATTAATCAAAAGGTTAGGTCAGAGCGTTTTATTCACAAAAGGGAGGATGGGTTATGAGAATACGGCTTGTTACACAGGTGTCTGTACCATTGGATATAGCAGTTAAAGGTTTTAATCAGGATCTTTTCGGGTTTTTAATGCCTTCACGGGCATTGGCTACTTTGGTTAAATATGAAGGTCAATCACCCGGTGATATTGTTGATATAGCATTCCGTATTCCTTTTCTATCCAACTGGACAGTAATCATCAAAGATTCCTGGCATTTGCATCGTGAATATGGTTTTGTGGACCGCGGTCTGCGTGCCCCCATGGGGATTGTTTACTGGGAGCATATTCATCGGCTGGTTGCCCGTGATACCCAATCCTGTTTTATTATTGATGAGATGGATTACGAAACCCGTTGGAATTTTCTTGATTTTTTGTTATACCTACCCCTTTTTAGTGCTTTCTATTTTCGTACATTTAAGTATGAAAAATATTATCGGAAGCTAAATAAGAAACTCTTAAAGCACCAAAAGGACTTAAATAACCCAGAGTAGCAGGGACTTTTTAATCTAAGGCTCTTTGTTAAAAGCAGATTTGTAAGGGGAATTTTGTAATTTCGAACCCGAAACCATAGTCTTTTTTATTTAATTGCTTTCCCATACACCTATGAGCCTCACTGGATTGTTTCGTATTATTATTCCTGTCCTGTTTTTGGGTTTACTCCCATCCTGTAAGTCTGCTTTTGAAGAAATGCCCGAATTAACGGTATTCCGGTACAATGAAGATGGAAATATTACCTCTCTGGATCCAATTTATGCCCGCAACCAGGCTAATATTTGGGCTATCTCCCAGGTTTTCAACAGTTTGTTGCAACTGGATACAACTTTGAAGGTGGTTCCATCCATTGCCCATAGCTGGGATATCTCTGATGATGGCACCCTTTATACTTTTTACCTGCGTAGGGATGTTTTTTTTCACGATCATCCTGCTTTTGAACAGGGAAAGGGCAGGCAAGTTGTTGCTGAGGATTTTGTTTACAGCTTTTCACGACTTGTAGATCCAACTTTAAACTCACCGGGTTCCTGGGTAATGAATGCCGTGGATAGGCAAAAAGATGGAGCACTTGCCGTGGAGGCCGTTTCTGATACAGTTTTGGAAATCAGGCTAAAGGAGCCTTTCCCCCCGATGACAGGATTGTTGTGTATGGAGTATTGTTCGGTGGTGCCTCGTGAAGTTGTAGAAAAATATGGTCAGGAATTCAGACAAAACCCGGTGGGTACAGGACCATTTTATTACAAATACTGGAAAGATGGCGTAAAACTTATTTTAAGGAAAAACCCCCGGTATTTTGAATATGATGAGAAGGGCCAACCTCTCCCATACCTGGATGCCATTGCAATATCTTTTATCCAGGACAGGCAAACTGCTTTTCTTGAATTTGTAAAGGGCAATTTGGATATTCTGACACGGGTAGATGCAAGCTACAAAGATGAACTGCTTACTCCTGAAGGGGAGTTGCAGCCCAAATACCAGGATCGTTTTTATGCCCTTACCGGCAACTTTCTCAATACAGAATATTTAGGGATTCTTCTTGACCCTGAACATGGATTGACAGAGTTTCAGCAAAGCCATGTGAGGAGAGCCATAAACCATGGTTTTGACCGGGAGAGAATGATTCGGTATCTGCGAAACAATATGGGCACCCCGGCATTGGCAGGGTTTGTACCGGTAGGAATGCCTGGTTTCACGCAAAATATGGGAGGGTATGTCTATGATCCAGATAAAGCCAGGGCTTTGCTTGAGGAAGCAGGTTTTCCCAATGGCCAGGGATTACCGGCCATTGAACTTTCCACCACCGGACAGTATATGGATATCGCTCAATACATCCAGCATGAACTGGCTCGCATAGGTATTGATCTTCGTATTGATGTGATGCCAGCAGCCACATTGAGAGAGATTATGGCCAAAGGAGAAGCTCATTTTTTCAGAGGTTCTTGGATTGCCGACTATCCTGATGCAGAAAACTACCTGGCCCTGTTTTACTCTCCAAACCATACACCGCAAGGGCCTAATTACACAAAGTTTACCCATGAGGAGTTTGATCGTTTGTATGAAGCATCCCGATCTATAGTCTCAGATTCCTTGCGGCTTACCTATTATAAAAAGATGGACAGTATTATTATTGCAGAAGCCCCCGTGGTTCCACTGTATTATGATCAGTCTATGCGGTTTTTGCCCCACTATGTGAAAAACATGCCCACCAATCCTTTGAACCACCTTCTGCTGAAAACGGTTAAAATGAAAAGCGAAACAGACTAAATTATGCCTATTGTTCCCGGGAAAGAAAAACAACGCTAAATTTCAACCTTTAAGCCATCCCAGGCCAGGCTGATTCCTTTGGGTAATTTATTGTTGATGGATTTATGAAAGCCCATCTGATGGCTGATGTGGGTGATAAAGCCTTTTTGCGGTTGGAGATAATTCAGGATATCAACAGCCTCATCAAGGGTAAAATGTGAATGGTGTTTTTTTTGTCTTAAAGCGTTGATTACTACTATTTTACTTCCTTTCATTTTCTCCAGTTCTTTTTCCTCAATAAAACTCGCATCGGTCAGATAGGAGAAGTCACCCAGGCGATAACCAAATACGGGTAATTTTCCGTGCAAAGCGGCTATGGGCATAACTTGTGTGTTATTAATGTTAAAAGGGGTGTTATGGATGAGGTGAAGATTTATTTGAGGAACGCCCGGATATTTTTCAATTTCAAAAGCATAAGAAAAATCTTTCTCTATGACTTTAAGGGATTGTCCATTGCCATATATGTCCATGGGTTTTTGCAATACCCAGTTAAACGCACGTACATCATCCAATCCGCCAATATGGTCTTTATGATTATGAGTAATAAGCAGCGCATCTACTTTTTTTACGTTTTCGCGTAACATTTGTTGGCGAAAATCTGGGCCCGCGTCTATCACAATATTTTCGTACGGTGTTTCTACCATGGCCGCTGGTCGCAGCCTTTTGTCTTTTTCGTCTTTACTGCGACAAATCTCACAACTGCATGCCACCACTGGTATGCCCTGCGAAGTGCCCGTTCCCAATAAGGTTATCTTTAGTTTCAAGATTACAGATATTAAATTCGCCTGCAAATTTATGTTTTAATTTTCAATAACCATTTGTATTGTGATTCTGATGGAATCGCCAACCTAACAAATGCATGTAAAAATATGTTTAGCCTTTTTTAACTGCTCTTTGCTCCATGAAACTTTCAATTGCAGGAAAGGGATTGAAGTGCCGTTTGGGTTATATTTCTTTTTCCAATCGTGTTTTTTCTAACAGGTTTTGCCTTATTTGCAAAAAACAGACTGTAGATATTAGGGATTTTTTATCCCGCAAAATTTAGGTACTTTCGCATAATTAAAATTCTTTTACTATTTTGGTTTCACAGCCAAAGCACTTCTGATGAAACCCATTTAAGCTTGTTTAACTGAAAATTGAATAAGCTAATGGTAGATGTTAAATTTACACGGCATATCAATGAACAACAAAAATGACAAACTCTTCAAGGGTAAAGAGCCACTTTATCAGTTTGATGAAAGTGTATTCAGATTGATTGACAAGGATTGGATGTTAATATGTGCAGGGTCCAGGAATCATTACAATATGATGACAGCCAGCTGGGGCACAATGGGGATATTGTGGAACAAACCCATTGCTATTATCTTTATAAGACCACAGCGCTACACCTTTGATTTTGTGGAAAAAAATGAGTACTTCACACTCAACTTTTTTGAAGAAACTTATCGTGACACATTAAAATTGATGGGCACTAAATCGGGTCGGGAAATAAACAAAATGCAGCACAACAAACTGCAGGTGAAGGAAACCGGAAATGAGACCCCGTTTTTTGAGCAGGCAAGATATGTAATGGAATGTAAAAAAATATACAGCGACGATATTAAACCTGAGTTGTTTATGAGCGCTGACATAGAGAAAATGTATCCTGAAAAAGATTATCACAGATGGTACATTGGAGAAATAATCCAGGGTATTATTAAGGATTAACCTTTGATTATTTATTATTTTTGAACCTGTATTTTTTTTAAAATAGCATCAAACATTTAATCTGATCAAACAACTTTCGTGAAAATCATTACAAGGATAAAAGACATTATCAGGTATTGGTTTCTTAAAAGAGCACATAAGAAACTAAAGCGGGAAAAAAAGCTGACGGGCTATCATCAGGCCAGCTCCTTTGCTATAATATATGACGCATCTGAAGAAGAAAATTATCGCAGTATTACAATGTTGGTAAAAGAACTTCAACAGGACAATAAAAAGGTAAAAACCCTTGGGTACGTGGTTCATAAAAAAATGCCTGACTACTGTTTTCCCAAGCTTACCTTTGAGTTTTGTAATGGAAAAAGTTTTTCCTGGAATCAGCAACCTGTTGCAAAAAATGTCAAGGACTTTTTAAATAGCCATTACGAGGTTATGATCGATTTAACCTCTTCAGACTTTCACCATGTGAAGTATTTGTTGGCTGTATCCAAAGCAAGTTTGAAAGTGGGCCTTTATTCTGAAAAATACCTTGACATCTATGATTTTCTGATTCAGCTTGATGATAGCAGCACCCATGAAGAAAGAATAAAACAAACATTTCATTATTTAAAAATGATTCATAATGAACCCATCGAACAATCATAAATTTAAAGGTACAGGAGTGGCTATTGTCACACCTTTTCACAGAGAAGGAAACATCGACTTTAAATCTTTTGAAAAACTCATAGATTATCAGATTAAAGGGGGTGTGGACTATATCGTTTTTATGGGCACAACTGGTGAATCGGTTACCCTCAACCATGATGAAAAAACAGCAATTATCAACTGCGGTATTGAGATAGTAGACAAACGTGTTCCTCTTGTTATAGGGATGGGAGGAAGCAATACACGACAAATTGTTTCTGATCTAAAAAATACAGATTTTACAGGTGTTGATGCTATCTTATCGGTAAGTCCTTATTACAATAAACCACAGCCCAAAGGCATCTTTAACCATTATAAAGCCATTTCTGCTGAGTCTCCGGTTCCGATTATTTTATATAATGTACCCGGGCGAACATCTTCTAATATTGATGCTGATACCACCTTGCGCATAGCCCATGAACTCCCCAATGTAATAGCTATCAAAGAGGCGTCCGGTGACCTGGCACAAGTATCAAGGATCATCCAAAACAAACCCGATGATTTTCTGGTCATATCGGGTGAAGATCCCCTTACTTTGCCTTTTATGGCCATTGGTGGAGATGGCGTAATTTCAGTGATTGCCAATGCGTTTCCTGCTGAATTCTCTAAAATGGTACGCCATTGTCTCAATAATGAATTTGA
Organism: Bacteroidales bacterium; assembly: GCA_007131245.1. GTDB lineage: Bacteria > Bacteroidota > Bacteroidia > Bacteroidales > UBA7960 > SKVR01. The sequence goes on along the minus strand of SLQX01000005.1, from coordinate 114 downwards.
AAAAGGTCATCACCGGATAGTGTGGGACGGATTAGCAGAGAATGACAGACCGCTTGGCAGTGGAATTTATTTCTATCGATTGAAAACCAAAGATTATACCGAGGTCCGAAAAAT
>SLQX01000208.1 GCA_007131245.1 Bacteroidales bacterium | reverse complement strand
TCGTTTACAATGGATTTTTATTTAAACTGGTCACAGTTGTTCGTTACCTGTGAACACCTATTTTTCGTTATAAAATCATCAAACCACCTCCAGGGGTTTATCCTGCCAATGACCTTTTCACTCCCTGTGATGTGAATGGGTTTGTGACTCCAGCTATATGGCAGGTCCATCTCAAAAACACACATCCTGGATGTTTTGAAACTCCCTGCAAAAACATCCCATACAATCTACAAGTTGGTACACAAAGATACATTAGCCAAATTAATTATTAAGAAGTTTTATACAGTTCTCCCGGATTTTAGGTGAATACTGAGAAAAAACACTCCCAGGAGAGGCCCGGAAGACTATGTTATCAGTCAGTTACAAATTTACAATCCCTATGGTCTAAACCTATCATGCAAAGGCAAACATCAAAGATTTGCCTTGTTTGGCTTTTTTAACAGCTGAAAACCGAACAATATGGAGCAGAAACACATTAACTACGTAGAAAATTAGTACAATTACCGGATTGGGGATAATAAGAAAACATAAAAAGCATTTGTTTGTTTTGTTAGGGTAAAAGGAGTTTATACCCAAACACCCGAACGCAATGAATGCATGATGCTAAAAACTGTTTATGGATTTAATCATACATATTTGTTTTGGACACATATCGTTTAGCTTTTTATAAATAGGTGTGAAAAGCGCTTTTTACGCATTGGCCAAAAAAAATTATATTTGCATATCACAATGCAAAATTTATTATTCATCTAAAAAAAGATAAAACATGTCAAACTATCACGAACCTGCTGAGGAACTTTCGCAAGAAGCACGGAATTTTTCGCGTGCATTAAACAGTTTGAAAGAAGAGATTGAAGCCGTAGACTGGTATCACCAACGTGTGGTAACCAGCGATGATGCTGATTTGGCTGCCATCATGGCGCACAACCGTGACGAAGAGATAGAGCATGCCTGCATGACCCTTGAATGGCTCAGAAGAAACATGCCCGGTTGGGATGAAGAACTCCGCACATGGTTGTTTAAAGAAGGAAACCTGATGGATGCCCATGGGCACGAGCATGAAGAAGGTGCAGACAAGTCAGACTCATTAGGTATTGGTAAAATTAAAAAATAAGAGGAGGTAACATGGATATTTTAAGAAAATCACTGGCGCCCATCACCAAAGAAGCTTGGGAAGAAATCAATGATACCGCAATGGAAGTTCTCACTTCTATGCTATCAGCCAGAAAATTTGTAGATGTAGAAGGACCCAAAGGATGGGATTATGCAGCGCTGTCAACCGGCCGCATCAATGTGCCCAAAGACCAGAAAGCACCCGTAAAATATGGTGTACACCAGGTGCTGCCTTTGGTTGAAGCACGTATTCCATTCAAACTGAACATCTGGGAGCTTGACAACATCGTGCGTGGTGCAGAAGATATTGACCTGGATGCCCTTGAGGATGCTGCCAAAGAGATTGCAAAATTTGAAGAAAAAGCCATCTACGAAGGCTTTAAAGCCGGTAATATCGAGGGGCTAAAAAGCTGCCGGGAATATGATACACCTGCTTTCCCCGACAAAGGAGAAGAAGTGGCAGGCGCGGTTGCAGGTGTGCTCGCTCAGCTGAAAGCAAACTCCATCGAAGGACCTTATTCCCTGGTGCTTAGCCAGGACAAATGGCAAATGCTTAACAGTTTCGTGAAAGGGTACCCCCTGCGCAAACAACTGGAAAATCTTCTGGGGGGCTCAATTATCATGGCACCCAATATTGACGGAGCATTTCTGGTAACAGAAAGAGGTGGCGATCTGAAAATGGTGGTTGGCCAGGATCTGTCCATAGGATACGAATCGCACAACAACAAAGAGGTGGAGCTGTACTTCACCGAATCTTTCACTTTCCAAATCATCGATCCCGCAGCAGTGGCGGTATTTAAGTAACGATTTGGGAATCCTTAAAAACTGAATTGCCGGAGAAAGAAGAAAGCCCCGGTAATTATTTCATCTAACCCCGGGCCCGTTTGTCGCAACCACTGCGGGCCCGGGGTTTTCATATACGCCTGTGCAAGAGCTCTTTTCTGCATCTATCCCGTCTACCTGCCAAAACCCTATCCCCGGAGGTTCGCCCATCGCACCACCTGTGCCCACCACAATCCAGGCAGCGGAAGCTTTCCTTTTTGCTGCACCATTTGCCTGTCCCGGATTAAAAGCATGAATAAGGCAGGTGCTTTACACCCCGGCGTACATCTGCTTTTTTTGTTGAAACGACTTGTGATGAGAGGACCGAGCGAACAGGGAAAAAAGAGGCACCCAAACAAACGGCCTCCTTTACCCATGCACCCATTGGCGGGGATAGTCACCCCCAACCTTTCAAACAACCCGGATACAGACCCCATTTTTTCAACAAAACATTTGGTCATTATTGTTTTTTAACGTATATTTCCTGCGCCAATCACCCCCAAAAACACAACTTCTGCCTATGAAACAAAAGTAAACCCCCACCAACACCCCACATCATCCTGTTTGCCATTGTTTTTCAT
>SLQX01000215.1 GCA_007131245.1 Bacteroidales bacterium | reverse complement strand
TTTCCAGGAACAAAAACCCGAAGATTACAGGGACTTTTTCAGAGCCCAGAGCCGGGAAGAAATGCCGGTAATGGATCCTGAAGCACGCAAAAACTTCAAAGAGGTTGAGCTGGGCTATAGTGAGCAACAGGCAAAAAAGGAAACGCAACGCTGCCTGGAGTGCGGTTGTTCAGCATTGTACACCTGCGATTTAAAGAAATATGCTACCCAATACCGTGCAGAACAAAAACGTTTTGAGGGGGATTATCAAAAGTTCCAGGTGGATTTCTCACATCCCCATGTGGAAATAGACAACAACAAATGTATCCTTTGTGGTCGCTGTGTCAGGATTTGCAAAGAAGTAGTCGGGGCCCATGCCCTTGGCTATGTAAACCGTGGATTCGAAACCTATGTGGCACCCAGCCTGGGAGGAAAACTCACCGACACACAGTGCGAGTCATGCGGCATGTGCATCTCCACTTGCCCTACAGGAGCGCTCTCTGAAAATGTGCCCTTCAAGCCGGGCCCGCTGGAGCTGGATAGCTTTGAATCCATTTGTAATTATTGCTCCATCGGTTGTGAAGTGAACTACCATCATAAGGCAGGTTTTGTGACAAAGGTTACCGGAGGCAACGGGATCATAAACAAAGAAGGCAATATATGTAAATTTCCCCGATTTGGATACAACTATCTCAACCGAAAGGATCGTATTACACAACCGCTATTGCGCAAAAAGAACACATTTAAACCCGTTTCTTTCGATGAGGCCTATTCCATCATCCAGGAGCGGGTAAAAACTACAAAACCCGATGAAAATGCCTTATACGCTGGAGCAAGACTAACCAACGAAGAAATATACCTGATCCAGAAATTAGCCAGGGCAGGAGTAAAAACCAACAACATCTCAAGCTTTCACTACATGGAAAGAGGGGACGGCTACTGGAATAATTATGCTGAAAATGTACCTTTTCAGCAACTTTCAAAAGCAAGTAAAATATACCTTCTGGGCAGCGAAATAAATGAAGAAAACGGCGTAGCGGGTTTTTACATATACAACAATAAGCATAAACACAACATTCCCCTTACCCTCATCACCTCTGAAGCCAGGAGCAGCATGTCGCACAAAGCTGATGAAGAAATCAAGGTAAAATCCTATTACCATTTTGTAAAAGCCGCAATTTATCATATTTTGAGTGCAGGACTGGAAAATGCAGTTTACCTGGATGCACATTGTCCTGATTATGAATCATTCAAACAAAAATCACTTGCCGATGACTTTGAAAAGCTGGTTAAACTTAGTGGATGCAGCCAGGAAACCATCCGTAATTTTGCTGAAGATTTTAATAAGGAAGGGCATGCCATACTGGTTTATGCCGAAAAGAATGTTTCATCTGCTACCAGCTTACAGTTAAGAAATCTTTGCCTATTGACAGGCAAAGCCGGCAAAACTGCCTCCGGCCTGATAAGCCTGAAAGAAAAGAGCAATGCACAGGGACTCCTGGACATGGGTGCGGTACCATCCATGACAACGGGCAGTCAGCAAATCAGTCACCCCCATACACAACATACCTTAAAGTCTGCATGGCATATCGAGGATGACTTGTCCGGACACTTTGAACCCGATCAGCTACACCTGCTAAAAGAGGGAAAAATAAAAAACCTGTTTATTTTTGGGGAGGACCCAATCGGAACGGCTGTTGACAAGCAACAAGTCAAAGAGATGGTTGAGAAAGTAGATTTCAAGGTAGTGCAGGAATATTTCCTGAGTGAAACAGCCATGCAGGCCGATTTGATTCTTCCGGCCAGCCTGCCTTTCGAAATAGGTGGCAGCTTTACCAATACACAAAAGATTATACAGCAGTTCGCGAAAACCCATGAAGGCCCCGTTGCCCAAAACAGCTTTGAACAACTTACTGCTTTGCTCAACAAGCTGGGTATAGTGAGTAAGTATGAAACTCCGGCAGATGTTATGCTTGAGGCAGCTGCAATCCTTCATAAAGTTCCGTCAAATCATATTCCCCGGAAACTTATCTATACCCAAAAAGATAACGGAATAAGGTTATTTGATCATGGCTGCGATCATCTGCAAAAAATTTATGTCGACGAAAACAAACAGATCTAACCATCAAGGTTTAAGCTTTGGATAGAAAAATATAAACCCATAAAATAAAACCTATGGAAAAATTTAAGACCATGGACCAAGTGCTTGATTTTGCCATGAAGTCAGAGCAGGAGGCCGTAGATTTTTACAATGAATTGGCCGCCACAATGCAAAACCAGGAGATGCAGGAAACGTTTTTGCAGTTTGCCAAAGAAGAGGTGGGTCACAAAGCAAGGCTTCAGAAGATAAAGGATCAAAGGCTTTTTGACCTTCCGGATGAAACAGTACAGGATCTGCAAATTGCTGATTATGTGGTAAACGTTAAGCCATCTGCGGACATGAATTATGCAGATGCTTTGATCCTGGCCATGAAAAAAGAAAAGGCCGCATTTAAGCTTTACACCAACCTGGCAAAAAAAACCGCCAATCCGGAAATTAAGGCTGTTTTTCAAAGCCTTGCTGTAGAGGAATCCAAACACAAGCTTAGATTTGAGCTGGAGTATGACGAATTTGTAATGCGAGAAAACTAAAAAAGGCCGCAGCATAAATCTCCGGCCTTTTAAGTCTTATTGTAAGCAGATTCACTAAAATCTGTTGTTCAAAACAGGGTTCTCCTATTAGCAGAAAGGATCACTCCATTTTAATGGATTTATTTGTGTCAAATATTGTTTACTGGGTTTTAATGGTACAGCCAATAGCCCTTGTAACCGCAGGGTCTGGGTCCTCTCCTCTCTCAATGGCTTCAATGGCATTCACCAGAAATCTTTCCTCCACCTGGCTTGCTTCGCGGTAGTTGTCATCAATGGCGCCTATGTAAGCTACGCGCAAGTCTTCACCATCTCTCTTGAGCAAAAACACATGGGGTGTACGTGTAGCACCATACTGGGGATAAATACTTTGGTCTGCATCCAGCAGATATGGAAACGGGAAGTTCTTCTCCTGGGCACGTACCTGCATCAGGCTATAAGAGTCCTGAGGCTGAGCAATGGAATCATTGGGGTTGATAGCTATCACCGGGTATCCTTTGGGAGCAAACTCATTGTGCAGATCAATCATACGATCCTCGTAAGCCACCACATAGGGACAGTGATTGCAGGAAAAAATAACGATAAATCCACTGGCATCAGGGTAGTCTGCCATAGAGACATAATTGCCATCTACATTGAGCAAACTAAAATCTGTAGCTATGTCACCCACTTCATACCCCTGTGCAAAATTAGCCAGGCTAAAAAACATTACTCCTAAAAACAATCCTAAACTTTTCATCTTTTTCATAATCTTTTGGTTTTGGGTTTAAAATATAAAATTACAACAGCGGGAGAATAATTTCCTCCAACTCTTCATAATTAAATTCTCTTTCGTAAAACGCTCTGAAATCACGATTATATATCACAGTGGCAGGGATGGAGCCGGTCCACTTGTCGCTAACCTTTGGTATCCAGCGGTTGGAGTTGGGATCATCGAGCAAAAGAACCCGGGCCTGCATATCCAGGCGCTCCATAAAGGGCAAAACCCGGGATTCAATTTGTCCTGGATGGTCCAGGCTAACAAAAACAACCTTTACTTTTTGATCCTTATACGTATCGTATATCTTTTCGAAATGTGGAATTTCCTTAACACAAGGAGCACACCAGGTGGCCCAGAAGTTAATTACATACAGAGAGTCTGTATCTTTGTGAAGCCAATATTCAAACTCATCAAAAGAATATACCGTTACAGGATTTTTATCACCTTGAGCCATCACTCCGCCATGGATACTAAAAAAGGTAACAAAAAGCAAGGCGGTAGCCACCTGGAATAACCTAACCCGGATTTTCATCATGGTATAAAACATCTAATTAAACAAAAACAGATTTACACTTATAAAAACATCTAACATCCAAAGATAAAAGAGGTTTAAACCAATAAAAAAGAATTCTTATTTTTTAACACATTCACACAAAAAGGGTTGCGCTTTACGAGCACAACCCTTTTATGTAAAAAAACCGGTTAAAAGACTCCTTTACTTGGCAAAAGCAACAGATCTGGTTTCCCGGATTACGGTAATTTTTATCTGACCGGGATAAGTCATTTCAGTCTGTATTTTTTTAGACAGGTCGTAAGATATTTGTTCAGCCTCTTTGTCGGTAATTTTTTCGCTTCCTACGATCACTCTTAGTTCCCGGCCGGCCTGAATGGCATAGGTTTTGACAACTCCGGGATAAGTAAGGGCAAGCTCTTCAAGGTCATTCAGTCTTTTTATATAGGCTTCAACCACTTCCCTTCTGGCTCCCGGGCGTGCACCTGATATGGCATCGCAAACCTGGATAATGGGAGAGATAAGGTTGTCCATTTCAACCTCTTCATGGTGCGACCCAATGGCATTACAAACTTCTGGCTTTTCCTTGTATTTCTCAGCCAGTTTCATTCCCAGAACGGCATGTGGCAGGTCAGGCTCATTATCCGGAACTTTACCAATATCGTGCAACAAAGCAGCTCTTTTCGCCATTTTGGGGTTTAGGCCCAACTCAGAAGCCATGGTGGCGGCCAGGTTTGCCACTTCTTTGGAGTGCTGTAAAAGGTTTTGCCCATAAGATGAGCGGTATTTCATTTTACCCACTAACCTCACCAGTTCGTGATGTAAGCCATGAATACCCAAATCTATGGCCGTCCGTTTACCTATTTCAAGAATTTCCTGGTCAATCTGCTTTTTGACTTTAGCTACCACCTCCTCAATACGAGCCGGGTGAATGCGTCCGTCGGTTACCAGCTTATGCAGGGACAAGCGCGCAACCTCTCTTCTAACGGGATCGAACCCACTTAAAATAATAGCCTCTGGTGTATCATCAACGATAATTTCAATGCCGGTTGCGGCCTCAAGCGCCCGTATGTTGCGCCCTTCACGACCAATAACCCGTCCTTTGATTTCATCGTTTTCAATCGGGAAAACAGAGACAGAGTTCTCAATAGCTACTTCAGTAGCTGTACGCTGAATAGACTGAACCACAATCTTTTTAGCTTCCTTAGAGGCAGAAATCCGCGCTTCTTCCATGATGTCCTTGACATAGGTTTGTGCATCCGATTGTGCTTCATCTTTCAGATTTTCAATCAACTTAAGCTTGGCTTCATCCACCGACATTCCGCTGATGTTTTGAAGCTGATCAAGTTGCTGCTTATAGATTTTATCCAGCTCCTGCTGCTTCTTACTGAGAATATCCAGTTGCTGATTGAGATTTTCTTTGATGAGCGCATTTTCTTTTTGTTTCCTATTTAATTCTTCCAATTTTTGAGAAAGTGTACCTTCCCTTTGTTTGAGGCGGTTTTCTCCGGCAGCAATTTGCCCGTTTTTTTCGGAAACATATTTTTCATGTTCTGATTTCAGTTGCAAAAACTTCTCTTTTGCCTGAAGTATTTTCTCCTTTTTGATAACCTCGGCTTCTGTTTTAGCATCCTTGAGAATCTGCTGGCTTTTTTTCTCCAGTGTTTTTCGAAGAAAAGTAGTTGCAGCAATGATTCCTATGGCAATAGAAATCGGAGCGATTACTACAATAGTTAATATATCCATTTTGGTATCTAGTTATGATTAATTAATGAAGGTAAAAATTAAAAAAAACCCGCAATTAATTCAAGAGGTTTGTATGAAACCCCGATAATACATGGTTGAGGAGGCCGGTCAACATCAAACGTCCACTGACCGCTAAAAGCGATTTTAACATGATAAATCATGCTAAATGAGGCCTGTTTTTAATCAACCGAACTAATCCTCAAAGTTTTAAAATGTTGAGTTTCAAAAACGAGTATTGAATTAATGCGGGTATATGAATATTTTTTTCAAAGAACGGTGTCTGTAATTATTGGTTCAGATAGTCATCCAAAAGTTTGTCAACATTTTCCAGTTTTTGTTTCAGGGTATCCTGGAATTTTGATGATTCTTCGGTTTTTACAACATCTACAGCAAATTGAAGCGCAACCATGGCCAGTAAATCCTGCTTGTCTCTGAAAGCAAAACTATTGGCGTAATCCTGCATTTTAGCATTGATCAAATCTTTGGCTATTCTGCATTGTTCTTCTTCTTTTTCACTGTTGACTTTTAGCCTGTAAGGCCGGTCAGCAATTATAACTGATATATGTTGCTCTTTCATTGAATTTCTTTTGCGGCTATCTGTTCAATAATGCATAACATTTATCTATTTCCCGCAGTAGATCATTTATTTGTTGACGAGCCTGAAAATTATCTTTTCCCGACAACGTTTTGGCTACTTTAAGCTTATCTATCTGATCCTCCAGGTTACGGTTTTTTTCAGTAAGCTGTGTTATTTGATCTTCCAGCTCTTGTTGTTGATTCAACAACTTCTGGTTTTCCTCTTTTAACTCACTGTTGTGAAAAATAACTTTTTTCACTTTGTTTTCTATCCCGTCTAAGACCAGAGGTGTAAATTCCATCTATCAAATAGTAAACTTTGCTTTCAACACAAAAGTAATAAATTTCACGCAATATTGCTACATTTTGTTACTTTTCGTTACTTTTTAACCTTTATCTTTCAAAGAAGTATTTTCAATTTTGGTAATAACTTTTTAATTTTATACATATATTTTATTTTGTAAACCAATTCATTAAAAACTGATAAACATCAAAAAGCAACACTAATTAGATAAGCCAATTAGACAAGCATAGTTCCTCTAAAAAACACATACAATTCCTTTATCCCTAATTTTTCAAAAAAGGTATTCCATTGCAACTTGTTGCAACTCGCTTCCGGCGAGACAAAAAACAATGAATCGAAAGTGGGTTCCATTCAACAATTTAAATCAAATTTATTCGAATGAGAGAAGAATTTATTCATTTTCTTTGGAGGTACCGGTTGTTTAATACCACGGAGCTAAAAACCACCAACGGTATGCCATTGCAAATTATTCATACCGGAAGTACTAATAAAGATGCCGGCCCCGATTTTTCAGCCGCACAGGTCCGGATTGATGATACACTCTGGGCGGGTAATGTGGAGATTCATATCAACAGCAGCGATTGGTTTAAACATGGCCATCAGCATGATGATGCATACCAAAACATCATCCTCCACGTGGTTTTCAATCACGACAAGGAAATAACCGACCAAAGAGGCAACCAAGTGCCCGTACTTGAGATCAGGAACTGTTATGACCCTTCCCTGCTCAAAAAATATGAATCTATCATCGGGGCTCGCTCCTGGATCCCCTGTGCGGGTTTTATTCAACACACCGACCGTCTTATTATTATGAACTGGCTAAGCAGATTGCTGGTTGAACGTCTGGAAAACAGGTCAGAGGAGACACTTAAATTTCTGCACTACTTTGGAAACAGTTGGGAACAAACTTTCTATTATTTCCTGGCCCGTAATTTTGGTTTTAAGGTAAATGCAAGTCCTTTTGCCCTGCTGGCTCAAAAAACCCCGCTAACCATACTTGCAAAACACAGAGACGACCTTACAAGTATAGAGGCCTTATTATTTGGTCAAGCAGGTTTGCTCAACAAAGATTTTACAGATGCATACCCAGCACTGCTGCAAAAAGAGTATGAGTTTTTTAAACATAAATACCAACTAACCCCCATTGATGGTGCCCTTTGGAAGTTTGGCAAACTGCGTCCTTCCAATTTTCCCACATTGCGAATAGCCCAGTTTGCCCGTTTAATCTACCAGTCATCTCATCTTTTCAGCAAAACCCTAGAGGCTCAATCATTCAGCGACATCAAAAAACTTTTTGTAATAAAATGCTCTCCCTACTGGAAAAATCACTATCAATTTGATAAACCTTCATCCGCCAAGGATAAAAACCTTGGTGAGAGTGCTGTTTTAAACATATCCATCAATACCATTGCCCCTTTAAAGTTTGTGTATGGCTCTGAAAGCCTTCAGCCCGCATACAAGGAACTGGCAGTCGGCCTGCTAAGCGAGCTGCCCCCGGAGGAAAATACCATCATCAGAAAGTGGCGTGAACTGGGCATAAAGCCTGCCAATGCAGCTGACAGCCAGGCGTTGCTTGAGCTAAAAAAGTATTATTGCACCCCAAAGAAATGCCTGAGCTGTGCTATCGGGCACAACCTTATCAAGAACAATATGACATAAAGTTGTAAAAGGTCAGCCTTTTCACCCCTGCACTGTCTATTTTCCTGGCTCAAGCAAATACAATTTCAAACCCCGGTAGCTTTACACCTCAAAACTAAACAACGGCAAGTGAAGGGAATATTCCGTTCGTATACCCTGTAATATGCTGTGCCAGAAATTTGGTTAGGTTTCTTCTACTTTGATATCATAGGTAATGGGAATTACCTGCTTAAGTGTAGCGCTAACGCCACAATACTTTTCTTTGGAGAGCTCAACCGCCTTTTTGAGTTTATCTTCAGGCAGCCTTTTTCCTTTAAAAGAATATATCACATGCATCGCCTGGAAAGCTTTGGGAACCTCATCCTGCATATCGCCCTCCACTTTTATGGAAAGTCCCTCTACCTCTACCTTCATCTTCTTTAATATGGATACGACATCCATTCCTGTACAACCGGCAAGGGCCAACAACATAAATGGTTTTGGCTTTGCCCCTCTGTTTTTCCCTCCGCTTTGTTCATCAGCATCAATGGTTACTTTATGGCCATCCAAATCAGCCAGAAACTCTAATCCGTCCTGCCAGTCAATGGTAACTTCCCTTTTCATAATTTTTGGTTTTCAAATTTTACTTCAATACTTTGTTAACACTGCATGGATAACAGTATTTGGCTTCAAATGTTTATCAATAATATGGCAAGCTGTATATTCGGGACTTTAGTTATTTGCTGGCAAAAAATGCGATGATAAAAGAGGAGCCTTCCTCTGAAGAGTGCACCTCCATATTTCCATTAATTTGATCTTTCACCAGGATATCTGTCAGGGGCAACCCGTTGGTGGCAAGCTCGTCAATATCGAAGTTCTTGGGCAAACCTTTGCCATTATCACTTACTGATATTTCATAATAACCATTTTCATAAGCATATTTTATGTGAATAACATGCTTTTTATCATCATTCCTTTTCAGATAGTAATCAGAAAAAGCATGCATGAATGCATTGCTAATAAGCTCATTAATGACAATACCCAGGGGGATTGCATAATCTACATCCAGGAAAACCTCAGAAACCTCATATCTGAGTTCTACTTTTTGAGTTTTTCGGTGAAACTCCTGTAATTCAGGAGCTATGGTTTTGATGAAATTCGCAAAATCCACATCAGAATAGCTGATAGAAAGGTACAGGTTTTGATGCACCAACAAAAGACTATTCACCCTCTGGGCCAGCTCTTTGAATTTTTTGGATGCTGCACTGCTTAAGTTCTGCTTATCGTATACCCTAATCAATGAAATAATGATATTCATGTTGTTTTTTACACGGTCATGTATCTCATTAATCAAAACTTCCTTTTCAGCAATATCAGATTTAATTTGCTCTTCAACGCGCATTCGTTCGGTCATTTTCACCTGAAGTTCCTTATAGGATTCTGTAAGTTCCTGGGTTCTTTCTTTAACACGTGTTTCAAGCACTTCACTTATAGCCCTGAGGTTTTCCTCGGCGTGCTGTTTTACAATAATTTCTTTCTGAAGGTTAAGTGCTTCGCGATGGTCATGCCCATAAATAATATATCCTTGCATATCATCAAAAAAATCTTTGATGGGCATGATGTACAAATTAGCCTCAATTTGTGAACCCTGATTATCGAGCATAGTTGCAGAGATGGGGCCTACATACTCCTTTTCGCCGGACCTTTTCAGATAAGCGCGTATAATGGCATGATTTTCAAAAAAATCAAGTACACTTAACCCTTTCAATGACTTGTACTCTTTACCCAGGAGCTTCTCTGTAAATGTATTGCTGCGTAAAATCTGATAATTCAGATCTGTGAAAATAATAATTTCTTTGATTTGCTTTACAACATTGTCAGCCAACAGGTAATTGACATTACTGGCCATTATTTGGTACTTACCGATGGCAAAGGCAATGGCCAACAGCCATGGCAAAGAGGCTATATGCCCGATATTAGGGATTATGGTTATTT
>SLQX01000150.1 GCA_007131245.1 Bacteroidales bacterium | reverse complement strand
TTATCATTAGTCATAAGACTATCCAATATCTCCTCCTGTCTGTCGTTGGTAATACTATCTTGGAACGTGTATAAAATGACGGGTGTTAGCATCAAATCCCGAAAATCCTCATTTTTGTAAAACACAGGTAAAACATATTCAACTTCAGGAAGATTGCCGAGCCTGTTAAGTGTGGTATCTCCATAACTTGTATAATATTCTTCCGCAGGATTCTTCGTTACCCTGTAGTAGCCCGGCATTGGCGGATGTTTGTCGTAAGTTTGAGCCCAAACTGCTTGAATTCCGTATTCAGCTAAGATGCTGTCATGATAAGCTTTACCAAATTCTTCATAAAAACGGATGGAAAGATGATTGCGATCTCGTTTCAGCCAAAGTTTATCGTTTTCAAGCCAATAGAAATATCCCTCTTCCATTCCAAAGTCTGGTGGCCATGGGTCCTCTTTATTGCATGAACCAATAAAGGTTGTTATTGCAATAAATAGTAAAATACTTTTCGTTGTTATTATATTGTTTTTCATAAGCACAAAGTGTTATTCCTGCCTACTCTTTCCAGGATTTTCGGCTTGCTCCTTTTGTTGTGATAATTGTATTTAATGGTTAGAAAATTGTTTTATTCTTTCCGGTAAAGACCGGGATTTGTGGTTTGAAGTTTGTTGAAAAGTTTGTTTCACAAAATGGTTTTGGTTTTCAATATGATCAGTTTTTATAACAAACATTCTTTTGCTATAAATTGATAACCTATTTATTGATTGTACATACAAAGTAGTAAAAAATAATAAAAAATAACAAATTTTTTAAAGCAGTTAATGATTTTTTAATGTTTTCAGCAAGCCTCTTCATTTTGCCAGCGTTTTGTTTTGAGTTCTGACTGTTCTTTGACGAGTTCCTTCGCTACGCTATCGCTTCGCTCAGGATGACAGGGTTTTTTATTTAATTTAAGCAATGTCATCCTGACCAAAGGGAAGGATCTCGTGAAATCTTCCGGACTGTGTTATTAGAAAACAAATCTTTCCACCCCGGATTAAAAGCATGAATCAGTGATTCTTTTTTTACACGGGTTATCGTTTTAATTTTTTTTTCTCTTTTTATTGCGTCCGGCAATTTATCAAAAAGCCGCGCTAGCGGTGATATTATGGGTGTGCCGGGCATACACTATTACCAACGGGTGCTTAACTCAATGGTGAAATTTCTGGAGCAGAAATTAAAATTTAAAGTCAACCGCCAGAAGAGTGGCGTACGACGCTGTTCAGAAACAACATTCCTTGGGTACACCCTGCTGGAAGAAGGCAGCATACGTGTTTCTGATAAGTCTATAAAACGCTTAAAGGACAAAGTCCGGGAAACTACCCGTCGCAACAGGGGAGTAAGGTTCGAACAGGTAATCAAAGAGCTCAATGGAGTAATTATTGGCTGGGCGAACTACTTTCACCTTGCCAATCGTTGGTTGTCAGACTTGAGAAACATCGATGGGTGGATAAGGAGAAAGCTACGCTGTTACCGGCTAAAACAGTGCGGTCGCAGGTACACTATCTTCAAACTCCTGCACAATAGGGGTATTCCCGAAACCACGAGCTGGGATGTAGTCATGTACTCACAAGGCTGGTGGGCTATGTCGAAAAAGCAAGCGGTTGGTAAAGCAATGGGTGTTAGATGGTTTGCCCAGGCTGGGCTTCACTCACTACTCACACAAACTTAACGGTAAATTAATAGAAACTGCCCTGGTACGAAAGAACGTATGCCAGGTGGTGTGGGGGGACAGCGGCGTGAGCCGCTTCCTGCCCGATTGGCAAACCAAGCGCTCAATAGAACATCCCCACCCCGGCGGGGTGGCCTAGCCATCCATGCCCATCCCGCCCAAATTCTATCGCACCGCTCCGGGGTGCCCGCTCTCTCTAACGTTCATTGCTTTTTCCATCGCTATGTGCCCCCGCCGGGGGCTTATGCATAGAACACCGATTCTTGTTTAATATTGAATTACAAATTCAATGGTGCTGTGAAGCGAATTGCAAATTCCCATACCAATCAACTCGATTAAGTAAGGCTTAGCAATTAATTATTGTTTCTTGTTTTTGTGCCTAAAAATAAAATCTTGATACAAGTCATGGGTTGTTATTAGCCGTTCAAATCTTTTATCGGTCAATCCTTTTATTAGTTTCTTATCGCCAGTCCATAACTTTCCTCTTATGTATTCAGTGAATGCCACAAAAACAGTATCATCTGCATCTATAGTGTTGCAGATTTCGCTTGCTTTTTTATAGTAGTCAATGGGTATAAGGCGAATGATTAAGAATTCTGACATTCTTTAGTATCAATTCATAAGTTTCAAGAAATGCATTATCAGTTAGGTGGGCGAGTTCCTTTATTTTTCCCGGTGTTCAAGTAGTTCAAAACGGATATACTCCGGCGAGTAAAAATCATAATATTTAAATCCAAATATTAATATCTGGCCAATTCGGCTATTGACATTTAACATGGCACTAAAAGCAATGTTTGAGTCGATAATAATCTTGACCATTATAGTCCTATTTCTTTTTTTATCTTATTCCATCGTCCACTCTTAACAGTTTTCAATAAATCCTCAACATCATCTTCTGCTGCAGTGGACTTTGAAGTTAATTCCTCGTACCTAAGATAATCAAGAATAGCCTGAATTTTGTTTGCGTTTGAACCTACGTCAAATCTGACTAAAATTTCATTGTTATGTCTTTCTACAATCATTTTTTTATTTCAAAAATACAAAATATCCTCCATAATTTGTGGTTTATCGGCATCAAAACTTTACTCATATTTTGATATTTCCCGCACATTACGCTACCTTTCTCACCCAATCGCTATAAAGGCAGGGTATGGCGAAACGCACCGATTTTTCATTGTTATTGAATGGCACATTCAATGATTTTGTGAAGCGAAATTTAGCTTTGAGAGCTCCCTTTGCCCGGTTGCAATTCCGCTACCCAATAACCCAATTAGGCAAATCATCAGCCATGATTATCGCACTCACCACTTCAGAGAGGTGGCATAACAATAGTAATCTTTCGCACCCGCTCCGGGGTGCCCGCTCTCTCTGACGTCCATTGCTTTTTCCATCGCTATTTGCCCCCGCTGGGGGCATTCGCATAGCGTATTGTACCGGATTTTGTTATTCAATTACAAATTCAATGGTGTTGTAAAGCGGAATTGCAACCGACTCAAGGGAGCTCAGTGGAGCTAAATTCCGCTTAGGGGCAAAGTAATCATAATAAAACCCTTTTACTTGTTTTTCAAAGGATTTTGCCTTGTGTCAAACACTCGGTTGATATAAACTACTGGTTTAGATTCGTAACTCTCCATGAGTGAACCTCTTTTTTAAACTCTTCGTGAGAAGTTAAATCACCGTTCCTTATTTCTTCTTCAGATTCTTCCATTAAGGCATCTTCCAGATATGAAAGCAACTTTTCATAAAGGTCATTCACAGCCTTTTCGTTGATTCGGCATAAGTTGTTGTGAATATAATCTCTTTTTTCTACAAGGTTCACAGTGCGCGTATTTAATGATACACAAAAATACAGATTTTTGCTGATTTTGGCATCCGTTTATTTCGCATGTCTTTATCATTGCGAGCTTAGGGACAAGGCATGACTTGTCCAAACAAACTTTCTAACCCAACCAATTCAAAGGTTTTCAACCGCTGGAAGGGTTTGGCGTTTTTCAAGAACCAAAAACCTTATTAGTTTTAGGTAAGCTTATTTTTCACTAAGACACCTTTCTCAGTCAATCTGTAATTTTGCTTGCTGCTGTTTGGCATTTCGGGGATAGTCAATTCTATCAACCCCTCATCTAAAGCAGGTTGAAGGTAGTGTCATATCAACTATATTATGGCTCATCCCCGCGCTTACCCCTGACCTCTAAAGGGGAAATCCTCCCAACTTGTGCCGGGGTTTTCCCCTTTAGGGGAGTTAGAGGGGTTAGCGATGGCAAATGTCATTTTATTATTGCCACGAAAGTTGTTTTTCTAAAGTTTTCTCTGTCTGACAACTCTAATTTACCCTGTAAGTCCTGACGTGTATGCTATTTCGTCATGGTTTTTATTAAAGCTTCAACTTGGGGGGTGACTTGCGGGGTGCCGTTACTCAGGGCTTGCTTAACTTGCTATACTCTCCTTGTCGACCAATATCAATATGGAGCGGTCGGGGATGGTGGTGGTTTCGGATTGTATTTGGTCGTAACCCTCAACGGTAGAACCACTTTCCTGGATGGAGTACTTGGTGGCAACAATTACCCAATCACCCCGGGGAAGATCTACCTGTACCTCATGGTCGTTGGCATTGTAAAATACCAAAATATCCTTCCAGGGGTCGTTATTGGCATTTTCATGAATGTGAAAGCCAACAAGCAAAGGTTGAGCCAGGTCAAAGAAACGCAGATGCTCCTGAACCATTTGGGTGGTTGGCATACGGAATGCCGGATGGTTTTTGCGCAGGGTAATCAGGTCTTTGTAATAGTCAAATACATCCCGGTAGGTATCTTTGTTGTGCCATACCAGCTGGTTGATGGAGTCGGGCAGGTTGTAGCTGTTGTGTTCACCAAACTTGGTGCGTACGATTTCTTCACCTGCATGCAGCAAGGGCACACCTTGGGATGTGAGTACGATGGCATTGGCAAATTTCTGCAGGTCGAGTTTCTCTTCTTTGGTGCAGTCGGTACAGGTATCTACAATTTTATCCCACAGGCAGGGGTTGTCGTGGCAGGTGACATAAGTGATGGTTTGCAGGGGGTTGTCGGCATAGGGTGCATCAGAGTAGTTCACTTGTGTGTAATCAACCTCCGGATGTTTGGTAGAAGCCACCACTCCAAACCGGATGCTTTCTTCCAGCCCTTTTTCTCCGGCCATAAAGCCAGGGGCTTCGTTTTCATGCCATGGGCCACGGATTGCATCGCGTATGTCGTCGCTAAAGACGGCAATGCCGTTGAGGCGGGCAGCATGTGCTTTTACAGCCCTGTCTTCTTCGGGCAGCGGGGTGTCAGCGGCGGTCCAGCCTTCGCCGTAAAGGAAAATGTCGGGGTCGATATCATGCAACTCTTCGCGGATAAGGTTCATGGTTTCAATATCGTGCAGCCCCATAAGATCAAAGCGGAAACCATCGATGCGGTACTCCTGTGCCCAGTATTTCACCGATTCGATCATGAACTTGCGCATCATCGCCCTTTCAGAGGCGGTTTCGTTGCCACAGGCCGAACCGTCTGAGTACGTGCCATCCTGGTTCATACGGAAGTAGTATCCCGGCACCAGGTTTTCAAAGGGGGAAGTGCCTGCATCATACATGTGATTGTACACCACATCCATGATAACACGTATCCCATTTTCGTGCAGCGACTGCACCATCTTTTTAAACTCCCTGATTCTTACATTACCATCATAGGGGTCGGTTGCGTAAGACCCCTGGGGTACGTTGTAGTTTTTAGGGTCGTAGCCCCAGTTAAACTGTGGCTCATCCAGGCGTGTTTCGTCGATGGTGTAAAAGTCATATACAGGGAGAAGGTGTACATGTGTAATGCCCAGCTCCACCAGGTGATCAACCCCGGTTTTGTGGCCTTCGGGGCTGCGTGTGCCTGTTTCGGTAAAAGCAAGGTACTTACCTCTGTTTTCGATGCCCGAGCTGGGGTGAATGGAAAAGTCGCGCATGTGAATTTCCCAGATTACCATATCAGCAAAGCTTTCAAGTTCCGGGCGATTGTCTTCATTCCAACCTTCGGGGTTGGTGGAGGCCAAATCAACGATCATGCCCCGGTTGCCGTTTACGCCCACCGCCCTGGCATAGGGGTCGGGGACTTCCAGCTTAAGGGTTCCGTCTATTTTAGCCTGGTAGGTGTAATATTTGTCTTTCCAGTCTCCTTCCAGCTCAAATAGCCAGGTACCTTGCACATCTTTCTTCATGGAATGGGTTTCAAGCAGTTCCCCTTCATGCCCCTGGTCATAAATTTTTAATGTAATGGCATCGGCCGGGGGTGCCCAAACACGGAAAGAGGTTTTCTCCGGGGTGTAGTGTACGCCCAAATCGTTTCCTTCATAGATGGGGTATCCCTCCGTAAGTCTTTTTTTTTGAGACGATTGGCATCCTATGAGATTCATTAACAGGAATAGGTTTAAAGTGATTAAAAACGTTTTTTTGATAAACTTCATAGCTGTCATGTTTAAAAATTTTGGGCGTAAAGATACGTCAAAAAAGTTTTTACTGGAAAATAAAAAACCCGGAGCTTTTGCCTCCGGGTTTTGGGGTATATAATGTTGTTTTGTTGTTGGGTGTTAGTTAATGTAAATGCCTTCTCCCACGCCAATGGGTAGGTTGAAGCCATACCATACAAACAGCAATATCACCCACATAACAAAAAGGATAACCGCATAAGGTATGAGTAAAGAAACTACGGTACCAATACCGATTCGTTTGTCATATTTATGAATCCAACCCAGTAACAGCGGGAAGTAAACATAGAGTGGGGTAACTGAGTTGGTGATGGAGTCGCCCACGCGATACATCAGCTGCACGAAAGCCGGGCTGTAATTGAGCTGTGCCAGCATGGGGACGAAGATGGGTGCAAAAATGGCCCATTTGGCCGACCCACTTCCCAAAAATATGTTGAGTAATGCCACCAGGAGCATGTAAACAGTAAACAGCACAGGGCCGGTAAGCCCGGTGGCCTCTAAAAACTCTGCTCCATTGATAGCCAGTATTTTGTCCAGATTTGACCAGGTAAAAAGTTCAATAAACTGGGCCACTACCAGCATCAGTACGATATAACCTGACAGCCCCTTCATTCCAAACTCCATGTGTTTCAGAATGTCGTTGGGCACTTTGATGGAGCCGGTGGCCTTACCGTAGTAATAGCCGGGGATGGCAAAAAAGAAAAACAAAATGGGAACCAAACCTCTCAGGAAAGGGGAGGGTACAATGCCCCCGGTTTCAGGATCTCTCAGGGGGCCCCAGGATGGAGCTACCAGTAAGGCAATCAAAAACACATAGATCAACAAAGAGACTCCTGCGCGCTTCAGACCGGTTCTTTCTTCATCGGTCATCCCTTTATTTTGCTCCAGATCAGTGTTGTCCAACATTTCAGCACCGGCAAATGCCTTGCAGCGGGGGATGGTAAAGCGCCTGACAATAAATGCTCCGCCAATACCCAGCATAAAGGTGGAAACAATCATAAAGTACCAGTTGGCCGTGGCGCTTACTTCAATGCCTCCATTGATGCCCGATGCTACCTGAGTACTGATGCCGGCCAGCATCACATCAGTACCAGCGATAAAGAAGTTGGCGGTAAATCCAGCCGTGGCACCGGCATATCCAGCCACCAGCCCCGCAATGGGGTGCAGTCCCATTTTGGAAAATATCAGGGCTGCAATGGGGGGAACAATCACAATTCCTGCATCAGAACCAATATTGCCGCAGGCACCGATCATGAAAATGACAGGCATGACAACTTGTTTGGGAACGGCAAAAGCTACGTTGCGCATGGCTACTGCCAGCAACCCGCTTTGCTCAGCAATGGATACGCCCATGAGCATAACCAGCACCAGACCAAAAGGGGCAAAATGGGCAAAGTTGGTTACCATCTCTTGTAAAAACCAACGTAAGCCCTCACCCGAAACCAGGTTTCTGGAAAAGACTTCCTCTCCATCGCCGGGATCGATGGCACTTACATTAAAATAGGTAGTGACAGCGCTTAACCCGATAATAATTATACAAATCCATACAAACATCCAGAAGGGGTGGGGCAGCTTGTTGCCCATTCGCTCTACCCAGCCTAAAAACCCTTTGGCGGGTTCGGGGGTTACTTCTGTTGTTGCCTGAGAATCCTCTTGGAACTCGTTTTCTTTGGGGGGTTCTGTATTTTTAGACATAAACTGTTTTTTTGATTGGCTGGGCAAAAATGATGTTTTTTTTTGGTATTTGCAAACCTTTGTGAAGTTCTGAAGGAAATTTTTCTCAAGGGCCTGGCGAAGCTTGTCTGTTCCTTTGGGATTAATTACAAATCTTGTTACTGGGAAAACAGCTATGCTTTATCCTTTATAGCTGATTAGGGTGATAGGGGTGAAAGTTTATGCTATGCATGAATGTTTTTTCAGGGGATAGTTATATTCAGATGGGTAATTGAGGGGTAGCGCCGCTGAGTAAATGTATTTTATTTTGACTCCTGGCGGTAGTCTGCACACAAAAGGGGATGTGTGAATAAAGAACCTGTAGTAATTGATACCGCTTTACCATGCCGGAGAAATGGGGAAAGAAAGGATGGGCTTCTTTTAAAACAACATGATGCCCGCGGCAAACCTGCCTGTGTTGCCGCCATCGTTGCGGGAAGAAAAAAAATGGTTTGAATGGCACTGGGTGCAAATCCCTGCCAACTCAATGTTTTCCCTGGGGATGCCGTTTTGTTGAAGCTGGAGCAGGTTGGCTGTCCATTGATCGAAGATATACTTTCCGGGGGTGGGGGCAGGTTTTACAAATGCCTGGTACATTTCATGGTTTTGAGCGGCCAGTGATTTTACATCTTCCCCCACCTGGTAGCAGCAGGGGCCGTTGGAGGGGCCTATGCCTGCCAGGATGTTTGAGGGGGTGCTGTTGCAGGTGTTTATCATTGTCCTGACGGCGCTTTCGGTGACCCTTCGCAAGGTACCGCGCCAGCCGGCATGTATGGCGGCTGTCACACGTTTTACGGGGTCGTACAGCAACACGGGAACACAATCAGCCATTTGCACACACAGGTAAATACCACTGTGATGAGTTACAAGGGCGTCTGTGTCAGGGATGGCTGTCTGCCCGTCTGCAGCACCCCTGCCCATGTGGGATGCATATGCGATAACCGTGTTGCGGCTATGGGTTTGATTGGCAAAGGTGAACTGTGAAAGCTTGGCATTTAATACCCTGGTAAGCTTCTGGCGGTTTTGTAAAACTACCTGGTTGTCGTCTCCCACATGAAACCCCGTATTCAATTCACTGAAGGCTCCCTTGCTGAAACCTCCCCTGCGGCTGGAAACAAAGTGCCTGACACCCGGTTGCGATTCCAGGTTGGAAAATTTATATAACTCCACGCCTTCGATCTGAAGCTTTTCCATGGTTGCAATACTCAAAAGGGTAAAGGAAATCCCGGCTTTTTTTACCAGCACAAAAATATAAAAGCCTCATGGCAGCGGCTGTCTTGTTATGATCATCACTGCCCGGGCTGTTATTTCAAATAGTAAAGGGTAAATTATTCGTTGGCTTCTTTGTCAGCCTCTTTTTCTTTTTTGGTTTTCTTCTTTTCCGATTTGGGTGAACCGGCCATTGCAAACATTGCACCCAGGAAAGTACCGGCTGCAAATCCAACAATCAATCCGAATAATCCTTTTGTCTTAGCCATAACAAATTATTTTATGTGTGAAAATCTATTGATGTTCTTTAAAAAACTAACATATTAAACAGCTACCAGGTTCAATCCTGGTTTTTCAGGTATCCATGTAGGTTGTAGGGTATTTTGTTTTTCTTACCATGGTATATCAAAGCTTTTAGTAGGTCGTGCCTGTTTTGGGGAGGAAAATCTTTTATATCAATTTTCAATTTTTTCTGGTTTTCTACCATCAGTGTAAAACCACCCGGCCAAACATCTATTTGCTTTAGTGTATCCCACTTATGCCAGTTTCCTTTCCTGGTGAGAAAAAGTTTTATTAGCAGGCCTTTTTCGTCAATTTGAATGAATTTGTTTCCCCAAAGGCTTTGTATCGGCCTGCCCAGTCCTTCCAGTATTATCAGCACCCCGGCTGCAATGTAGAAAATTTCGAGGGCAGGGCTTCTGCTGGTTTGTTCAAAAAGGGATAAATACAAGCTGGAGATGATTAAAATCCCCCCAACTATAATCCAAAACCAGGATTTGCTTTTGTTTTTGAGTGGTTCTGCTTTTATTTCCATAAAATGATGAACAATAAGGGTGTTGTGATTTGTTAATTTTTGAGACAAAAAGGAGGAATTTGAACACTGTCATGGAACAAATATAATCAAAACCGTGTAATGTTAAAGTTCTTTGTAGTGCTGAAATGTATTTCGGTATAAATGCTTTTTTGTTTTGACCGCACAAAATAGTAAATTTGACTAAATAAACAAAAACATTGTTGTCCAGTAAAACTTACGAGATTTCTCCCTT
>SLQX01000169.1 GCA_007131245.1 Bacteroidales bacterium | reverse complement strand
TTTCTTTGGGCTTTCTCAAACTCTTCTCCAATCAGAATTATTTCGTCAAATTCCAGATTTTTTACCAGTTTCAGGATGTTTTGGTGCTCCTTTTCTGCAGTATTGCCCAACTCCAGCATGTCTCCCAAAATTAACATTTTGCGGGAGGATGGCATTTGATAAAAATTTTCAATGGCCAGGGTCATGCTTGTGGGATTGGCATTGTAGGCATCCCAGATAATGGTGTTTTTTAAGCTCTTTTTCAGTTGTGACCGGCTGTTTTTAGGAGAATAGGTAGGTATTGCTTCTTGTATGAGATGGGGGGGCACATTGTAATAGCTGCCCACTGTACAAGCTGCAAGGATGTTTTCTAAATTGTATTCACCCACCAGCTGAGTGTCGAGCTTATGGCTGTCTCGTGGATTTGTCCTGTTTGTAAATTCAACTTTTAAAAAGGGATCGGTGGATGAAAGTTTTCTACCGCTATAATTGTTTTCCGGATCTTTTCCGTAAGTAATGGTTTTGCCTTTTATTGGATAATTTTTTAAAGACTTATCATCGGTATTTAGAAAAATGAGGCCGTGATTTTTTTGCAGGTACTCAAAAAGCTGGGTTTTTGCTTTAAGGATGTTTTCCTCTGATCCAAAACCTTCCATGTGTGCCCTTCCTATGTTGGTGATTAGACCCGAGGTGGGTTGAGCTATTGTGCAAAGAAATCCAATTTCGTTAATGTGATTGGCACCCATTTCAATAATGGCTATTTCGTGAGCCTTCTTTAATTTGAGAATGGTAAGGGGCAACCCGATATGGTTGTTAAAGTTTCCGGGTGTGCACAGGGTGTTGAATTTTTTAGAAAGAATGGCATTGAGGAGTTCTTTGGTTGTGGTTTTGCCATTGGTACCGGTTATGGCAATAACGGGTATATCCAAGAGGGCTCGGTGATATTTTGCCAGCTCCTGCAATGTCTCAAGGGCATTGTTTACTTTGAGAAACTTTGGATTAGATGGAAGTTCTGCATCATCCACAATAGCTAACTGAGCCCCTTTATCAACAGCTGCACCGGCAAAACGGTTGGCATCAAAGTTTTCCCCTTTTATGGCAATGAAAATCTTTCCCTGTTGATTTTCCCGGCTGTCAATGGAGATTTCAGCTCCTTCCTGAATAAATTGATGGATTTTCCGGATTGTTTCAGTCATGCTGTTTTCGAACACAAAGTTTGGTTAAAAGAATGTATAAGATAATAAAACCCCATCTTTTGGCGAAGATGGGGTTTTGATAGAGCAAAGAATCCCAGTTTTAATTTTAATATCCTACGGGGCTACCAACTCTTGTCATGGCGCATCTGAAGCCAATGTCATTGGTTGCTTCATTTTGGTCAAGGAATCTGCGTGTGCCAGGAACAGCCCAGTATGGACGGTCTCTCCAACCACCACCTTTGTATACCCTTGCTTCGTTGTTTATGAGAGAACTTGTGCCGTAATCGTACATGAGGCTCTCCTCATCTCTTGTTTCCAGGATTTCAGGATCGCTATAGAACCTTGAAGAGGCCAGGTCGCCATCCATATGGCCAATATTGTCGGCTTCCCGGTAATTCCTTCTTGATGGCAATTGGGGGTCTGTTTCGGGTGTCACTTTTTCATAAACAATCCGTCCAAGGCTGTCTTTTTGGACCAGTTCGCCCATTTCGTCCCGAACAGGTGTTTTAAATACATTTCCACGGAACGGGCGGAAATCTGCCACATCTTCATGCGATAAGGGGCGGAAAACATCGGCTACCCATTCATTAACATTTCCGGCCATGTTATAAAGACCATAATCGTTGGGCCAGTAGGCATAAACAGGTACGGTGATTTCACCGGCATCATTCAGGTTGCCGGCAACACCCATCAGGTCACCACGTCCCCTTTGGATGTTGGCCATGATGGTTCCCATGGTTCTACGCTCACTGCTTCTGATTACGTGACCATTCCATGGATAAAGTCTTCTTTCTACCACGCGCTCATAAACGGTGTTTCCGATAAGTCCTAAAGCGGCAAACTCCCATTCTGCTTCAGTTGGGAGACGGTAGGCCGGAAGAAGTATTCCATCTTCTCTTCTAACCCTACGTTCACCAGTACCTCTGGGGTCAAGGTCACGGAGGTTTTCTCTTACAAGACCTTCGTATTGGCCTGCAAGGTAGGCTTCTGTATTAAAGTTTCTTTCATTGGTTTGGTCAGGATCCCAATCCAGGATTCCCTCCCTGATAAGTATCATTTCATTCACCCTGTCGGTACGCCAGGCAGCATACTCATTAGCCTGTACCCAGCTAACACCTACCACAGGATAGTCTCTGTAAGCCGGATGTCTCAGGTAGTTGTAAACATAGGGTTCGTTATAGGCAAGCCTTTCACGCCAAACAAGTGTGTCGGGCAAGGCATTTCTTACAACTTCGGGGTAGGTCTCACCGAATACCCGGCCCAGCCAGTAAAGGTATTCCACATAGTCAACATTTCGCACTTCTGTTTCGTCCATATAAAAGGATGAAACAGTAACACGACGGGGCTGGTTGTTCCAGTCGAACATTACGTCCTGTTCGGTACGCCCCATAACAAAAGTACCCCCTTCAATAAAAACAAGTCCGGGACCGGTTTCCTGTTCCTGGTAAGGTACTACTTCAAACCCACCGGTTTGGGGGTCGTTATAGGTCCATCCTGTTGTAGATGAGGTTTCTCTTCCACAGGATGAGAAAACTACAATGGCTGCTACGAAGGCAAGCGCTGCGAGAAGGTTTCTGGGATTCGTTTTCATAATAATTCAATTTTTTGAAATTCGTACAAAAATAACTAAAAAGTTGGACAATTTAGTATGCGGTATCTCGGTTTTGGGTCGGTGCAATTAAAATTCAGTAAAACACTGATTTCATGTGCTCCGTTTGCAGGGCCTGAAAAACCTGATAATGAGTAATCATAACTGTATCCTATAGAGTAATTCACCTGTTTTAACCCCACCATAAAAATCAGTGAATTTGGGTGTTTCATATTGTGGCGAAACCAAAGGCCTGTTATAATTGGCTCTATGTTAAAATACATACCATAATTAAAACGTAAAAACCCTGACTGTCTCTGCACTATCAGGTTGGGTGATAATGACCAGTCCTGTCCCCTGCGCGGGGAGGTTCTTCTTGCGGGTTGTAAATCAAACTCATACCCTGCCTGCAAACTGTATTTCATCGACACATTTTCATCTTCGAAAAAATCAATGGGCGGCTGACTCATGTGGTGAATGGCTGCCCCGGCATAAAATGAGTGATTATGAAATAAAATGCCGGATGAAAAATCCACATTATGACTGCTCAGGTTGTCAGGCAAAGCTTCCTGGGTCGCACCCAACGTGTTGCCCCCGGGGTTGTATTGATCAGGGAAAACAAGGTTGGAGCCATCGGTTAGCCGGTAATTTATATAAGATGCCTGTACCCCAAAATTAACAAACCAGTGTCTGGATAAGCGGCCGTGATAGGCATAAAAAAGTCCGGCTTGTGTATGGTGAAGCAGATCTCCCTGGTTATCATGCACCAGATTGATGCCAACTCCTCCTGATAAGGATTCTATATATGTATCTGCTGAGAAACTGTATGTTGAAAAAGTGCCAAAAGAGTCAAACGGGTGGTTTCGGTAATTCAATACCAGGCGGGTACACCTTTCGGCTCCTGTTAGTGCAGGATTTAGATAAAGCGGGTTGGCATAAAACTGTGAAAAAATAGCATCCTGGCTATGGGCTTTTTTCAAGGCTCCAGCTACCATAATTATGATTATACATGATATGATTTGCAACGTTCTGATGTTAGGTCTTATTTAAGTATCTACGTGATTCCAGCTTTGGTGTTTCAACCTTTTGATAATTAATTAAACGCTTTCCCCCTTAAAACTTTCGGGTATCTGGGAGAGAGTAACTCCTGAAGCAGTGAATGAGTTATGGCTCTCATTTTTAATTTACATGTTACACGTTGAAGTATTTTATGATGTTTTTTGTTCGCTTTGCTCTGCAACAGGCATGTTAACTAGCATAGCTTATGCATTAACGCAGCTTTTTGTATAAAATTTTATCTTGTGTCGATTTGATGCTTTTGCGGGATTGCAAAAATAATAGTTCTTAATCTACGTTTATAATTAGAAATTTTTAAGGAACTTTGCTGGCTGAAACGTATTGACGCTGGCTCATTAATTCTTAACTTTAATTAAATATTTGACTCGCGGTCGTGTAAATTCATCATATGATTCATATGTATAAATATTTTGTTTTCATTTTGATTTGGGTTTCTGGATGGCTTACAGTTGCTTTGGCAAGTGAAATAAATCATACGGCCCAAATCAACTGGGAGCCTGCCAGGGAAAGTTTTCAGGAAGAAAGTACTTTTTTGCCTTCCTTGTATTTTCAAGGTGCCATATATAGTGACTCCTTACCGCAGGTGCCTTTATATTCAAAGCAGTTCCTCAACCAGGTACCCCATTTTAGCTATAGCTTTTCCCTATCAGACAAAGAAGTAACAGCATGTAGTGATTCTGAGTCGGTTATTTTGGAGGAAGCGGGTTTTGCAGCGGAAGATTTTAAGCTGGTTTCTCTCTCCGAAAACACCCGGGGTGAGTCATGGACAAGGCTTCATCTGGTGCCTGTGAGAAAAAGAGAAGGTAAGTTTGAAAAACTTGTTTCATTTACTGTTAATGCGAAAAAGGAGTATGATAGTGCATTAAAGTATGATCCGGTGCATGACTATCCCGAGTCTTCGGTTTTGTCTAAAGGCAATTGGTATAAGATGTGTGTGTCCAAAGAAGGAATATATCGTTTGGATTATGATGATTTGGTTGATTTGGGGCTCAGCCCAGGGCAGGTTCAGAAATCTACCATCCGGATTTATGGGAATGGAGGAGGAGTGCTCCCTGAGGCCAATGATGAGTTCAGGTATACCGACTTGCAGCAAAATGCCATATGGGTCAGTGGGAGTTCCTCGGGAACATTTACCGATGAAGATTATATATTATTCTACGGTCAATCACCTCACAGGTGGTCTTATGATGAAGATGATGATATTTTCACCCATGAAGTTCATCACTATTCGGACGAAGCATGTTATTTCTTGACGCACGGGCAGGGTGAAGGGAAAAGGGTACAACCCAAATCGCAGTCGCAGCAAAACCCTACCCATACAATCAATTACTTTTATGATTATACCTACCATCAGAATGATATAAGAAATCTGGTGGGTAGCGGAAAGATCTGGTTTGGTGAATTGTTTGATGTTACCTTATCCCGGGATTTTACTTTTCAAGTACCTGACATCAGCACCCAGCATGAAGCACACATTAAGGTATATGCTGCTGCCAGGTCTTCAATGTCCAGCAGTTTCTCCATTGAAGCTTTCGGAGCTTCGTCTGGTTTTTCGATGCCCGGGGTTCCCTCATCCAGTGTAACCGGTTTTTATGCCCGTCATTCCATCGGTAATTTGCGCGTTACACCATCCGATGAGCAGTTTAATGTTAGGCTCTCTTATAATCGAACTGCCAGTGGAGGCAGAGGCTGGCTAAATTATATTGCTTTGAATTTCCAACGTCATCTGACCCACAACACTCATCAACTGTTTTTTAGAAATCCTTCAGTAACGGGCGTGGGTAATATTGCACGTTATGAAATCGCAGATGTAGACGACAACATTCGTATATGGGATGTGACAGACCCATTGAATGCGGGTGAACAGGGTTTTGATTTGTCGTCAGGCATTGCATGGTTCGCAGTGGGGGCTGAGCAATTGAAAGAGTTTGTTGTTTTTGGGGATGAGCAGTTTCCCAAACCTTCGTTAAAAGGAGCAGTGCCTAATCAAAATCTGCATGCTGCCCAGGTACATGACCTAATAATCGTCGTCCCGGATCTGTTTAGAGAGCAGGCTGAAAGGCTGGCCGATTTTCGCCGTGAGCATGACGGGCTTTCCGTAAAGCTTGTTTCACCCCAGGAAATATATAACGAGTTTTCATCCGGGGTGACCGACATTTCTGCCATTCGCAATTTTATGAAGATGTTTTATGATCGTGCAGCACACAATGGTAATTATCCCCGCTACCTTTTGCTGTTTGGTAATGGTACTTACGATAACAAAAACAACCTGGGTTATGGCGGAAACCATATTCCTACTTTTCAAACCCGTGCTTCTTTAAGTCCTGCAACAAGTTATATTTCTGATGATTTTTTCGGATTGCTGGATGATGATGAAGGATTTGACGCTTCAGGTGCCATTGATATGGGAATTGGTCGTTTCCCGGTGCGTACCGTAGATGAAGCCCGCTTTGTGGTTGACAAGGTAATTAGGTATAATGAGCGTGTGGAAGGGCTGGTGCAAGGCACCGACGATCCCCGGTTTGCTGGTGTAGTATCCAATTACGCCAATTGGCGGAATATGATTACCCTGATAGCGGATGATGAGGATGGGAATGTTCATTTTAATCAGTCAGAAAGTTTGGCCAACTACATGGATAACCATCACCCTGTTTATAATATAGAAAAAATTTATCTTGATTCATATGAACAGCAAACTATGGCCGGTGGTTCTCGTTATCCCGATGTAAACAATGCCATTAACAACAGGGTTAATCAAGGTGCTCTTTTGATGAATTACATTGGTCATGGAGGCACCCTTGGGCTTGCCCATGAACGGATTCTGACCTTTGATGATATTTTATCCTGGGGTAATTTTTACAATCTTCCGGTATTTATGACTGCTACCTGTGAGTTTAGCAGCTTTGACCAACCCGACCCCAATGAACTCTCTGCCGGGGTTAGGGTGTTCCTTAAGCCTGACGGAGGGGCCTCAGCACTGTTTACCACCACTCGTCTAGCATACTCTCACAGCAACTTCACCCTCAATGATGCCTTTATGCGTAATGCTTTTAAGCCCATGGATAACGGGGAAATGCCACGATTGGGAGATTTGATACGTATTGCCAAGGTGGAAAGCAGCTCCACCGCTAGTTTAAAAAATTTCGTTTTGCTGGGCGACCCCTCCATGCAATTGGCCTACCCCAAGTATAAGGCTGTTACCACAGAAGCTCCTGACGAGATGAAAGCACTTGAGGAAGTAACCATAAAAGGTGAGGTTCATAAGCCCGACGGTAGCCTGGCTTCAGGATTTAATGGGATTATTTACCCAACGGTTTATGATAAAAAAACTAACTACACCACCCTTGGCAACGATCCGGGTAGCTACGTGGCAGAGTTTACCATGCAAAACCGCATTTTGTTCCGGGGGAAGGCTTCTGTTACCGATGGAGAATTTTCTTTTTCTTTTATTGTGCCAAGGGATATTTCCTACAACACAGGGACAGGAAAAATAAGCTATTATTTTGATGATGGAGAGCAGTATGACGGACATGGCTATTACAATGATTTTGTGGTTTCGGGGACCTCAACAGATTATGAACCTGACCTGTACGGCCCGCAAATTACTTTATATTTAAACAATGAAAACTTTCAGCCAGGTGACAATACCGGGCCCGATCCTGTCCTTTTTGCCATTCTCGAAGATGAGAGCGGGATAAATACAACGGGTCAGATTGGGCATGATATTGTCGCTTTTCTTAATGATGACTTTTCAAGCCCCCATGTTTTAAATGATTATTACCAGACAGATGTTGACTCCTACAAGTCGGGTAGAGTGGTTTACCCTTTCTTTAACCTGGATAAAGGTGAGCACACACTCACTTTGCGGGCTTGGGATGTGCACAATAATGTTGCAACAGAATCCATAGATTTCGTGGTTACATCACCCCCGGGAATAGAACTGGCAGAACTGGTGAATTTCCCCAACCCTTTTAGTGAACAAACCCAGTTTTCCATCGTTCATAATAAGCCAGCCACAGAGCTTAACGTAAAAATTGAAATTTTCAGCTTAAATGGCCAGCTCATAAAAACCATCCAGGAGAATATTTATGCCTCAGGGTTTAATGTGCCCCCCATAGAATGGGATGGCAGGGACAGTGGAGGAACCATGCTTAACACGGGAGTTTATATTTACAGGGCCATGCTTTCTACCCAGGATGGAGACCAAGTGCAAAAAACAGAAAAACTCATGATTGTCAGGTAGTATAAGTTAATGGATAAGCGGGTTCGAATCCTGAAAAGATTCAGGTCATGGGGTGGCGTAGAATTTTAAATCCGGGGTGCAATATGCCCCCAAAAATGACGTTTCTAATTATCGTAAACCTCGTTTTATAAATAAATAAATTAGCTTTGTGCCAAACCTGCAGGTTGTTCAGGTAATGTTTAAATACCGGCATCGCTAATCATAAAAATTGCTGGTTATTTTTACAGGAAAAATTTATGAAAGCCTTGGGAAATTGTTCTGTATTTCAAAAAAAAAGTGTAGGTTTGCGCATTCAATCCTGCAATAACTTTATCCGAACTACTATAAATTGACTACTAAAAAGCTTGTATATTGCATAAAAAATAATAAAACCATGATGAATTCATTTTCAAAAACAGTCGGTATGTTTACCTTACTGGCCCTGTTTTTATCTTTTCACAACCCGTCACAAGCACAAAATGATGCCACATATGATGACCTTCTAGGGCAGGGGCAGGTGAGAACAATTACAACTGCTGTCCCTTTCCTGATGATTGCCCCTGATGCACGTGCAGGAGCTATGGGTGATGCCGGGGTGTCAACATCCCCCGACGCCAACTCCATGCACTGGAACCCCGCAAAATTTGCATTTATTGATAAAGAAATGGGGCTGGCCCTTAATTATACCCCCTGGCTCAGAAACCTTGTTAACGATATCAACCTTTCCTATTTAAGTGGTTTTATGCGTATTGACGAGCTCCAAACTGTGGCTACATCCCTGGTTTTCTTTTCTTTGGGAGATATTCAGTTTACAGATGAGGCTGGTAACCCGCAGGGTACTTACAGACCCAGTGAGTTTGCCTTTGACATTGCTTATGCCAGGAAACTTGGCGAAAACTTTTCCGGGGGTATCGCTCTTCGATATATCCACTCCAACCTAACCCAGGGCCAGGATGTGGGCTCTATGGAAACACGTCCGGGCAGGGCCCTGGCAGCTGATGTTTCGGCATACTACGAAAGGGAGCTGGATTGGCGCAATACCCCAGCTACATTTTCTGCAGGAATGAACATTTCAAACATTGGCAACAAAATATCTTATTCTGATGATATCAATGCCAACTTTATTCCTATTAACCTGAGGTTGGGACCCACCTTAACGCTTGATCTGGACGAATTTAACAGCATTGCTTTTACCCTCGACTTCAACAAATTACTGGTGCCCACTCCACCTGTTTATGCCCGTGACTCCATTACCAACGCTCCTATTATCAACGATGATGGTGAATATGTCATTCATAGCGGAAGCGACCCCAACCGTTCAGTGGTGGCTGGTATGTTTGGGTCTTTTGCCGATGCACCAGGGGGGTTCAGGGAAGAGCTTAACGAAATTACTTATGCCGCTGGTATTGAATATTGGTATGATGACCAGTTTGCTTTGAGAGGCGGATATTTCCATGAGCATGAAACAAAGGGCAACCGGAAATATTTTACCCTTGGGTTGGGACTGAAATACAATGTATTTGGCCTGGATTTCTCATACATTATCCCGGTGATGCAACGTAGCCCTCTGGAAAATGTATTGCGATTTTCCCTCACCTTTGACTTCGATGCCCTGGCTGCCCAACAGGACAGAGGTCAATAAACCCGTGAAAATTGAACTATAGTTGGACACAATAATTCATTGTGTCGGAATTTGAGATTTAGAAAAGACGTGATTGTATCGCGTCTTTTCTTTTTTAGGGGGAAAAGGAATATTTTCTTAATTTTATAATTTTGCCCAAATCTGCCATAAATCCTTTCTCATCGAAAGTCAAAGCCTGCTTTGGATATAGATGAGGTTAACTGTGGAAAAGGAATAAGATAGCAGGTTCCTGTTACAGGGCAATAAAGAGGGGATTCTATTAATAAAAGGTTACCGGGTATAATTCAATCAGGATAAAAAATATTCAAATGGATAAACCAAGAATAGGCTTTGGCTACGATGTACATCGTCTTGAAGAAGGATACAAACTGATGGTTGGGGGTGTTCAAATCCCCTTTGATAAAGGATCGGTTGGGCACTCGGACGGTGATGTGCTCATCCATGC